>JAGLMX010000129.1 GCA_023139785.1 Candidatus Aenigmatarchaeota archaeon
AATAGAAAACAGCAGCGCGTCCCAGAATCAGGGCGCAGGCATTTCAGCAGCACAATTAGTTGTAGAAAAAGATGCGGGTGCTTTGATAACCGGAAATGTCGGTCCAAGAGCATTGGATGTTCTTAAGCAATTCAAAGTTGAGATTTATAACGGAAGCGGAACTGTGAATGAAACTCTGCAAAAATTCATGGACAACGAGCTTGAAAAATCATAAGGAGTGTTGAACATGAAACTTGTAATTCCAACAGATAGTAAAAAAGGTCTGGATGATACCGTAGCAGAACATTTTGGCAGATGCAACACATATACGTTTCTCGATGAGACATGCAATGTTCTTGAGATAATAGACAACACAAGCGAACACATGGGCGGAACAGGGCTCCCACCGGAACTCATGAAAAAACACGGAGCCGATATTTTACTGTGTCGGGGACTTGGCCCAAGAGCCATTACCTTATGCAAGGAACTGGAAATAGATGTCTATGTATGCCAGGCAAACACCGTTAAAGAGATATTTGATATCTGGAAAAATGGCGAAGTAAAAAAAGCAGGATCCAATGACGCTTGTGAGGCACATAAGCCATGAAAGGCGTTTATGTTTTAGTAATTGATGTCGGCAAAGATATCCAGGAAAAAATAGGCTGCCTTAGAAACATCAGATTTTCAAAAGGAACTTACGCATACGTTGGCTCTGCCCAAAATAATCTTGAAAAAAGAGTTGCAAGACACAGGTCAGAAAAGAAAACCCTGTTCTGGCACATTGATTACTTGCTAAATAATGAATTTACAAAGGTTACAAAAGTATTTTGCAAAAAAGCAGGAAAATCAGAGGAATGCAAAATTGCAAACAGCTTAAACAAAACAGAAAATATAATACCAAAATTTGGCTGCTCTGACTGCAAGTGTGAATCACATTTATTTCGAATTAAGGAACTAAAAAACATTTTAAATTTAGGAGTAGAAGAACTATGAAAATAGCCATTACCGGTGGAAAAGGCGGAACAGGAAAATCAATGGTGTCAACTTCACTGGCAGTTGAGTTTGCAAAAACTAAAAAAACCTAAAAGATGCAGATAAGACGTTGGGCATAGCACTTGTGTATGTCATAACGTCATTGCGCACAACTGATATGAATGAAATTTTTATTCAAAACTTGTTTCTGGCTACTGTTTTACTGAGCAGCATGAGCAGTACCTATGCAGAAGAGCAAGCTGAATACTATTAAATCCATCCGAAAAGTATGCCAAAACCAATAAACATCATGATTGTTGCGGTAATCAAGTGAAGATTCTTTATGTTTTTTTCCTTCCATCCGGAAACATCTTCTACCTGTTTGAAACCAAAGTGTATGAGGAATGTTATTCCTATAAGCGGCAGGATGAACACGAAGTCATATATAAGAAGCCAGGGAATTGTTTCTATTAACTCAAGCACAGATAAGAGGCCTCCTGCTATGAAATAGGGCCCCATAGTGCAGGGTATGAGAAACACGGTTACAAATGCCCCCATGAAAAATGCCCCTTTGGGCGAGGTTATGCTGGTCATTACTTTTTTGACCCGCGGCCTCCAGCTCATAGGCATCTCTGTGAGCAGGCCTCCTGGCTTATACCAGAGAACTTCTTTAAGGTGCAAAAGGCCAAGAAGTATTGCAACAGTTCCAAAGATTGTGGTAAGTATGGGCCTTATGTTTGTTATGGTTTCCACCAGCTGGATGGAGCGTATTATTATCAGCCCGTAAAAGAAATACATTATGTAAACTGCTGCGACAAAGGACAAACCGGCATAGAGAACCTTTCTTTTTTTGTTGCTGGGATCATAAGTGGTAATCCCGATAAGCATCAGTATGAAAACCGCAAGAGCACATGGGTTGACTGTGTCTGCCAGTGCAATAAGGCACAGGGTAGATAGTTTTATTTTGTCTCTTGAGTCCGTGTCTACTACTGTTGTGTTTTCTTCGCCAGTTTCTATAGTTCCTGAGGATTCCAACCCGTCACCGTTCCACTGGAATATCCAACCACTTATCTTTACTGCGTTGTCGAAGTTTACTTTTGCGCCTGAAAGCGGCACTGCTTGCGGTTCTATGATTTCATAGGATTTATTTTCAAGAACCTGTGATACGTTTTCTGCTATAAGAAGGCTTTTTAGAATCTCGTTGTTCCCTCCCCCGCCAAAGGACATCAGTATTTTCTCATTTTTCCATATTTTTGGTATTCCCGGAAGTGTGGTAATATCCAAATCTTCAAAGCTTGAAGAAGTTCCGTCCACCAACGGGCAATTTTCGCTGCCAAGCTCATTGATTATTTTTTTTAGCTGAGTGATAATCGGCGTGTCTCCCAGCAGAACATTATCCTTATTTAAAATCACCATCGGCACTCCGAAGCCTGTGTTGTAGTTGTCGTCATATCCTGCCATCAGTCGGCTGTTTACCGCATCCCTGTAAATCTCGTATTCTACTACCACCAGATTACTTGTTTTTGGCATAGTGTCAAGAACAACAGGGTCTGTGTGTGCGCAATGAGAACATCCGATTCCTGTGAAATAGACTGCGCATACACTTTCATCATTGTCAAGAGCAAATGCTGTTGGCAATATTAATGAAAATAAAAGAAGCGCGGTAAATATTTTTTTCGTGTTCATATTTCAATCACTACTAATAATTGTGCCTAAACAGCTTATAACTGTTTGTATGTTTAGCTTCTTTATGCTAGTCTATGCAGGGCATACAAGTGTTGAAAAAACAACAGAGTGGAAAGAAAGAAACA
>JAGLMX010000013.1 GCA_023139785.1 Candidatus Aenigmatarchaeota archaeon
TGATTGAGCGCAAGGAAATTGACGCAATTGAAGGCATCATTGAGGAAGGAAAAGAATCCATAATTATTCTTGCAACCAAAGACGGTAAAAAAAGGCTTATCAAGGCATACAAAATCAATGCTTCTAAGTTCAACAATATGAAGAAATACATTATCGGGGACGTCCGGTTTCGTGGCGTAAAAAACTCAAAGCGATCCATTGTCTATGCCTGGTGCAAAAAGGAGTTCTCAAACCTTGCGCGCGCAAAAAAGGCGGGCGTAACTGTGCCTGAGCCTTATGCGTTTTTAAACAACATTCTTGTGCTTGAGTACATAGGAAAAGACGATATTGCACCACCCTTGAACAAAGCACACATAAAAGACCCTAAAAAAGTATTTGATACAATAATCAAAGAAACAAAAAAACTCTACCATGATGCAGAGCTTGTGCACGCGGATTTGAGCCAGTTTAATATACTCATGGACAACGAAAAAGTTGTCCTGATTGATTTTGGGCAGGCAACGCTTCCGACCCATCCCCATGCAAGAGAATTTCTTGAACGGGATGTTCGAAACATCTGCAACTACTTCTCAAAGCTCGGAGTCAAGTGCGACGAAAAAAAAGTTCTTGAGAAAATAACAGAATCCCTATAGGGTGTTAAGGTCTCAAAGTTATTTACAACCGTTAAAACTCCTTCCTTTAGGATGGAGTTATCGGTTGGAAAGCTTGAAACCGAACCAAACAAACCCCGTCTTTTAAGACGGGGTCGCATAAAGGTTTCATGATTTTTTATTTACTTAAATTAATTTTTTCCGCAGTCGTATATGCATCATAAATTGCATACGCCCATAAAGCAAAAAGAAGTGGTATTCCTATTAAAATGAAAGATAGTAAACCAAATAGACCTCCAAGAACTAAAAACAAAAGTCCCTTTCCTATTTGTCCATTATATATCTGACCGAGTCCCGGGATTATAAATGATAATACTGCCGCCAATCCAGAACTTTTTACTTCTGTACGCACTTGTTTTTGTCTAACACCACATTTTGGACAAATCTCTGCATGTGAACTTATCTTTTTACCACAATGTGAGCAAAAGTTTGTTTTCTTATCAGGCATATTATTTTCTCCTTTTTGCATGTGCCTTTGCATTCTCTATATAGAAAGAAGTATACGCAAGTACAGACACCGGCTGTATAAATAAAAGCGAGATAACTACCCAGACCACTGGAATATAGCTAACTATGAGATCTGCGGCAAAGAATATGAACGCAAGCGCAAGGAACTGAATATAGTTACCTTTTACAATAGCATAGCTTTTTTTGACCGCATCTATTGCGCGGTCGCCGCTGACAACAACGGCCTGATTAGTCAACGAGAACATCAGCGCGAAAAGCAGGAAAATAATCACTTCAATGGTTAGTACTGTATCCAGTAACGCAATATTTCCTGCAAGAACAGCAAGTGTCGGGATAAATAATACTGCCGCACCCGCAAGAAGTATGGCAACAGCAAAAAGTTGTGCGCCAATCACTGTTTTGTATTTCTCTTTTGCAACTGCGAACATTGTATCAATTTTTACATTCTTTTTTCCAAGTGCCTCCACGTAGATGCCAATAAGACCTGCACGAAGCACAAGTGCAACAAGAATCGTTACTAGAAATAATGCGCCTGCAAGAAGAAAGTAAGGCGATGCCATGATTTGAGGCGCATATTCGTCACTTATAGTTCCGTCTTCTGCCACAAAAGGGCTGGCACTTAACGCCATTCCCCCGACAACAAACATCATTAACCCAATCACAACTGTGATTGCAATCATCTGCGCGCCCATGATTGTCAGAAAATTATTCCGATATGCATTCCACGCATTTTCGATGTGTTCTTTAAGCGCCATAGGACATATTCACCATCATATCTTATAAAAGAAACTATCAACCAAGAACTTACCTTCTAAGAAACTCCATTATCTGTTCATGCAATCCGGCAAGCCCTTGTTTTTGCGGCTCTTCACCGCATAAGTGGCCTGCGAGCTGCGCTATTGCTTTCGAAGTCTTATTTTTTGGCGCGTGCAGTACAAGAGGCGTGCGATACGCTATTGCTTCGCGCACTTTCTTGTGGTCATAAAGTGTTGCAAGAACAGTCATATCAGTCATACTTTCTATAGACTCTTTTGTAAGCTCATGGCCCTCGCGCATGACTTTGTTAAGCACAAGGCCAAGGACTTCTTTTCCCTTGCGCTCTGCCAGCTTTTTTGCAGCAACAGCGTTTGCAACAGCAGGATGCTCGGGATTTGTCACTATCAGTACTGCGTCAGACGTCTCGACAGCAGCCTCAACTTCTTTGTCTGTACCTGCTGCGGCATCTATAAGTATGAAATCATTTGCGCCGATAAGCGGCTTTATGCATTTTTTAAGGCCGCCGTACTCAATTGAAATTTCATCAAGATGTGCGGGTATTACCGAGAAACCTGCCGGATGCCGATATATTGCCTGCGTAATAAAGGCATCACTGCGAAGAACTTCGTTAAGTGATATCGGATAACAACCTGCAGAAGGAAGCCCAAGATGCATACCAAGGTTCGCACCGGTAACGTTCCCGTCAATCACAGTCACATTCTTGCCTTTTTTGGCAAGGGATACGCCAAGATTCGAAACCAAAGTAGTCTTCCCGACACCGCCTTTCCCTGAAATAACTGAAATTATTCTAGTCATGATATCTTTCCATACAGCAAATCAAGCTATGTACTTTATGTCCTAATATAGTATTTAAGTTTGATAACAATCTGCCTTACAAATAAAAAAATTCCCTACAAAGCCTTACAATCTTGCAAGATAGTCTTTGACTTTTGCTTTCAGTTTCTTTTTTTTGGTTTCTTCGGCCATCATCCCACTCCCGGCGGAGCTTTTTCTCCGAATTTTGATATAATGATTGGTGTCGAGGCTCCAATCCATATGGATTGCAATGGGCTGTTTGATGTCAGTGCAAGTGCAAGCAGCCCGCCTAAGATAGCAACGATTAGTGAAATCAGAAGCAGCCCGCTAGGGTAAGAAAATTTCCCATCTTCTTTCATTATTTTGTGGATGCGAATGACTTCCGGCGCGCACCCGCCGACAAAGCCATAAAAGAATATTGTATAAACATCCATACAACATTATAGTGTCATAATGCCTTATATATCTTTTATTCTTTAGGATGCATAAACACGAGCAAACTATCAAAGCCTGAAAAGCTTTTCTATATTTTCAGTGTCTTTTTTCTTTTTATTGTCTTTTTCAGAGTAGCTGGCAGACCCTTCAACATACTTCATGTCCTGCAGGGACTTGTATGCCCCAATACCCACCACGTCAGTATATGGATTTTCTATCTGCGCCTCAATTGCAAAAATATCACCAACACCGTACTTTTCAATAACCGTAGATGATTCGGGGGGTGCAATTTCAACAGCGCATTCAAAAATAGAAAACATGCCTTCATCCCACCATGACATGGGCTTTATTGCCCCCGAAGAAACCGTTACTCCTCGGGGTGCTTTTGATTTGAAAGCCCATACAGGATTGCCATCCATGTCAAGACGCCTGAGATGTCCGTCAAAAGAAGTAAAATACATGTTGTTGTCATACAATACAGGCGTACAGGAAAACGAGAACGCGTCCACAGTTTCTGAAGCCCTGTATGACCAAACCGTACCTCCTTTTTTGTCAAGAGCATAGATCCCGTCTGAACCAACATAGATTCTATTTTCTGTAATTAAAGGGCTTATTGCCATACCCATGTTTGCCCGAAATTTCCAGTTCATGCCACCACTCTTTTTGTCAAGTGCATAAAGATACCTGTCACGGCTTCCAAAATAAACAGTGTCTTCATCACATGAAATGCAGTTGTACGCTTCCTCGCTTGAGTGGAATTTCCACAGGGATGCTCCGGTACTTTTGTCAAGAGCATAAAGCCAGCCCATAGAATCCGCAGCATAAATCATATTGTCTGATATGCAGGGTGCTCCAAGAAGAATTTCACCGCCTGCCCTAAATTTCCATATCAAAGAGCCGTCAAGCCCAAGGCAGTACAGGTAATTGTCTGTTGAGCCAAAATATATTCTGTTGTTGTCAATAACAGGATCTGAAAAAATCTCGTTATTTGTCTTGAATTTCCAAAGAATTTGGCACGTTTCTGCAGAAATTGCATAGAAATATGAGTCGCATGAGCCAAAATAAATGACTTTATCCATGACAATCGGAGATGAAATAATGATTCCATTAGTGCGCACTTTCCAGAGAACATTTTTTTCTTCGAGGGACGCGGCATAAAGGCAGTTGTCAAAACACCCGAAATATAGAATGCCATCCAATAAAGCGGGCGAGGACATTATGATTCCATCTGCTAAGATGCTCCAAATTTCATTCCCGTTTTCAGTATCAACAGCATAGAAATACTTGTCACACGCGCCAAAATACACCATATTTTCATGTATTACAGGGCGCGTGAAAATACCGCCGCCTTCACCTATTTTTTTGAAGTCTATTGCAGGCATAAATACAAAGTGTTTTTGTAGATTTATAAGGCATTGGCAACAGGTAAAATCATGCACAAAGAAGAAATTCCCGTAGTGCAAAAGCTCACAAAAAACGAACTAACACGCATAAATCACAAAACAAATTTCATCAAGTCCCGGGAGTTCATCACCAATTTAAGCGGATTTTGTATGGCTCCAGCCAGACACCCACAATTAGAACAATCTGCATCTGCAAAGCATCTCCGTGGTTTCCATGAAACGTCAAAGTGCAGTACTTCATCACCCCAATGACAAAATCCAACATGGTTTGGAAACTCATACCACTTTATCATCGATTTTGTCAAAAGAAACTGGTTGGGGTATTTAGATTTGACTCGATTCAGTTCTTTGATTATCATTTTTCGCTCCTCATTCTTAACAGCCATTGAAAGTTTTACCTCAGCACCGGATGCACAAATATTACATACCACTCCACGAAATCCCTTTTCCTTTGACAATTTTACAACCTCCTCAAGCTCTTTATAATTGTCTTTTGTCAAAGTCATATTAATTGCAACACGCCAGTCTCCCGAATAATTTTTCATAATCTTTGAAAAAGTTCCTTTTCCCCTAATTGAGTCATTTGTTTCTTCCATACCATCCAGAGACACAAACAAGGGGTGTTTATAAGATTCCGGTACTTTGATTGTGCCATTTGTAATAACAAAATTAAGTGGAAAAATTTGATTTGCAAGCATGAGAACATCTTCCCGAAGTGCTGGCTCGCCACCAACCAAAAGGATGAGCCTCACCCCTTTTTTATGCAGGTCATTGAATCTTTTTTTCCACACATCAAGAGGCAATTCCTCTGTTTTAAAATCTGTTTTGCCATTAAAATGGTAGCAGTGTTTACACCGAAGATTACAATTATCCGTCACATCAACTTCAGCAAAATATTTAGTACCAAATAGTTTTCTCTTCATTTCTGAACGAAGTAGATAAAACAACAAATATGCTTTTTTGTGAGATTTCATTCTACAGGCCCGCATGCTTTATTTTTATTTTCTCCACAATTTTCTTTGTTTCTTTCAGGTCACATTCAAACTTTTTTGAAAAATGCAGTGCTATTACTTGAGCATCTTTTTGAGATATCTCGCCCTTGTCATTTATCATCTCTTCTCTTCGTGCAAAAGCTACAATATTGTCAGAAACTGATTTTCTTTCGCGAATCATGTTTTCAATATTTTTTAATAGTGGCTTATAAATGTCGGGCGTGAGTGATTTAGCGAACCGATAAAATCTCTTCGTATAATCATACAATATATCATCATCAAATCCCCTGTAAGCACTTTTCTTTTGAAGCTGCTCGCGGACAAAAATGTGCGGCGGAATATACATTATGCCGTTCTGTAATTTGAAAGAGTCTTTTATTCCAATATCTGACGGTATTACCTCTACAAAGTCTCTTTGAATCTTTTTAAGGCAGGATTTCAAAAGTACTGAGACCCCAAGAACAATGCTTATGTAATTCATGTCCATGCCTCTTTGCTCAAGCGTTCCGTGTTTATTGATTTTTACAGGATTCCACGATATATCGAGTTCAGAAGCATACATCTGATTTATATTCACATTTTTATCTATTTTTTTAACGGCCTTACTCCACCGGTATTTTCGCCTCTTGATGCTCCGCATAAGGTCTGTTTCAGTTTGCTTATACGGTGGAAGCGCGCCAACCTGCTGGAAATTGCTGTACAGCCCGGGATATGCCAGTTTTTTTCCGCCGCGATAAATCAGCATTCTGGAATCTTTAGCAAGCAGTTTTCCTTCAAAAAAAGGCGATGACTGAGTAAGTAAAGTCAATATGGGGTCAATAGCTATTTCAAAATTATAGCAGTTCAGAAGGCTCCGTTTAAGTTTGCTGTCTATTAACAACCTCAGGTTTTTCTTTTCATAATCAAAAACACCCTTTGGAAGCGCATAGTGATGGTGAAATCCAACTGCTTTTGTAGCAAGAGAAAATTTTTCCGCGCCAAATATTTTTTCCTGTATTTTGTACGTTCCATTCGGGTCTGATGTAAATCTGGACTCTGTTTTTCCGGGATATGTGCCAAAAGGGTAAATCAAAAGCTTATTCTCTTTTGCTACCTCAATTATCTTTTCTATCGTGCCCATCATTTCTATAGCGGGGTTGTATGCATTCATATGCGGATAGCACCCTGTTTCAATCATGTTCAATCCGCATTCTTTAACAACATTAAGTCCGGGATATTTTTTCTTAATAGTGGTTATAAGATCAAAGCCTGCGTAAGAAAGATTTCCTTCAATATCGATAACATGCAGTTCTGTTTCCAGTCCGGTCATCGACCTTTTTAGTGGTTTTTTCTCATCCTGCTTCTCTGTTGTGTTAATCATATCCATTGCAGCACCCAAATAATATGAAACATGCAAACTATTTAAGCAGTAGTATGTATCTCATTTTATGGGAAAATTAAGAAAGTTAGTCCAGAAAATGAAGTTTAAATTCATACTTGAACAGCTAAACCCATTTTTAATCCGCTTATCCTCGCGCTCTATTAGCTTTGGCTTATCAGAACGTTTTCTGCTCTTTCAGTTTTTAAACCAGGCAAGCAGGAAGATTGAAGACAATCCATACCTTAACTTTGTCAGCATCATAAAAAACTACAAAGTTTTTGGAAATATTCTTAGCGGAACAATGCACGATTTTTATCGGGATCGAAACAAGTCCTATTTTGTCAATTTTTTTACATCTAAAGAGCTATACAAAATAGTAAAATCAGACATTGAACGCGTTCACGACATAAATAAGGACCTTAAAGTGACAATATTTAAGGAAGGCTTTATTATTTATGACAATTATAAAACCAATCAATTCAATCTATTCTTATTGACCTGCCATTCAGGCACATACATAACGCCCTCTATTGAAAAAAAGATGCTGCCAACAAAAGAGAAAAGATATAGTGAAGAGGACATTGCGTCTGATGAAATATACAGCAAACTTGTTTTAAAGCAAGGCGGTATCTGGATTGATAATAAGCTGTCGCGCTACTATTGTGATGTTAATCGAAACATCTCAAACTGCATTTATGGCAAAAACAGATCAACAGACAAGCCTGATTTTTGGATAAAAGCACTGACAAAAGCAGAAGAGAAAAAAATACATGATGTCTACAGAAAATTTTATTTCCTCCTGAAAAACTTACTTGACACATATAAATTCAATATTATTCTTGACGGGCACACCATGAAAGATAAGGAAGGAAGGACAGACATCAGTTTAGGCACTCACTTTATACCGAAATTCTATCTGCCGATTGTAGGCAGCATCTCACGAAAAATAAAATATATGGATTACGCCTCTGTTGGAATCAACAAGCCGTTTCGCGGCGGATTCATTCTCGAATGGATGTCAATTAAATTTCCTTCCGTCTTTATTTTTTCCATGGAAGTCAACAAAAAACTATATATGACCAAAAACAGGTTAAAAATTCTTCCAAAAAACGTAGAAAAACTAGCTGATGACATGATCAATATTTTTGATATTGTTGAAGATGAAGGCTATAGAGCCCCCTCAAATAAGTCGTGACCCAGAATTATGCATTCAATATATCCATAATCGCTGATGTGTGTAGGCGCGTAACATATGGTTCTTCACGAAGCGAATTTAGTTTCGTATCTACCGCATTCCGAGGCTCAACAGATAAGAAATATATGTTTAAACACGCCACAGACCCGGTTACGTCACCAAAGGCACTCAATTTCTTTTCTGTTTCAGGGTCAACTCCATTAACGCCAACCGTATAATGTAACATAATAACTCAAGGGCCCAAAAAGCTTAAATATCTAGCATACAGGCCACATAGTGAACTATTTGAGTTTTATAAACCATCATCCCCCATTTCGCCTATGCCAAAACCCGACATAATAAACGGAAATATCACAAAAACCCTAATTCAGCTTTCGTGGCCAATCACAATCGGCCTTCTAATGCAAACTGGCTTCAACATAGTAGACACAATGTTTGTCGGGCGCATTAGTGCTGACGCCTTAGCTGCTGTCAGCATGACATTTCCAATAATATTTCTTTTCATTGCACTTGCAAGCGGTGTCGGCGTTGGCACAATGTCTCT
Organism: Candidatus Aenigmatarchaeota archaeon; assembly: GCA_023139785.1. Lineage (GTDB taxonomy): Archaea > EX4484-52 > EX4484-52 > EX4484-52 > B79-G9 > JAFCBV01. The sequence goes on from JAGLMX010000013.1 coordinate 8,620, forward strand.
GGTTGCAAGAAAAATAGGGCAAGGGAAAAAAGAACATGCCGGAATCGCAGCAGAGCAGTCGTTTTTAATTGCCCTTGTTCTCGGGATTTCTTTTATCATTTTAGGATTTCTTTTTACAGAGCCTTTGTTTAAGCTAATGGGCGCAGGAGATGCTCTTTTGCCTATTGCGCTGTCTTATATGCACCCGATTTATATCGGAATTGTTTTTATGTTCCTTGCGTTCGCATCAACATCTACGCTTCGCGGCGCAGGGGATATGAAGACCCCTATGAAAGTGATGATTCTTGTAACAATACTGAATGTTTTTCTTGACTGGATTCTAATATTCGGCAAAGGCCCGATTCCTGCAATGGGTGTTCCGGGAGCTGCATGGGCAACCGTAATCTCGCGCACTGTGGCGTTTGTGTACATATTCAGCCACCTGCTTTTCAGGCAGAATTTATTGCCCATGCGCCTAAAATACATTCGCCCTGATATGAATGTCATAAAAAAGATACTTTCAGTCGGCATACCTACATCACTTTCCAATGTGTCTCTGTCAATCTCAATGTTTTTCATGTTTAGG
>JAGLMX010000130.1 GCA_023139785.1 Candidatus Aenigmatarchaeota archaeon
GTGGTGATGCTGTGGCAGGCGATAAAATATTTTCAAACTACTTCAACATTACAGCATCAAACCAGACAGGCACATGGAATTTTACTGTATATGCATATGATGCCGCCGACGCTTTGCTGGACACAAGCTCTGCAATATTTAATATAACAAATGAGTACACTGTCACAACTGTTGTCGGGAACCCTCTTGGCATTTCCGGCAGGCTGATAAATGCAACAATAAATGTGGCAAACACAAGAAATGACACATATATTCCGGGTGCTATGTTGAACTGCACTTACGGCGCAGGCCAGCTTACAAACATAACAGACTACGGGAATGGAACATACCGCCTGAATTTCACGTCCCCATCAACCACAGGGGCGTACACTCTGAACTGCACCGCATCAAAATTAAACAACACTGGCTGGGGCACAGATATCTTTTATACAGAAGATGCAACAACAGATTTGAACGCGACATTTTCTCCGCTGTATGCCAATGTCTCAAACATAACATGGTATCTGTCAGAGAACTTCACATTTACAATCAATTCTACAAACACAGGCAATGCCAGTGCAAGATATACAAATATTACACTATCTCTGCCATCCATAGCATCATCAGGCACGACATTCGAAAGCTGCGGGCTTGTCGGGATAGGCGCGTTTTGTATAAAATCATTTAACATAACAGTTGCCAATCAGACAACTCCCGGAATCTATCAGATAAACATAACAACCACCTGGGAAAATCCCGACACCACAAAATCAGAATCAAATGCAACATTCAATATATCGGTTCTTTCCAACCCGAAAATTGAAGTTCCGGGTAGCATCGTTTCAGGCATGGTAGCTGACGGCGAAGCACAACAGGTTGGCTATTTCAATGTCACGTCATTCGGAAACACAAATGCATCAAACATAACGTTCTCTGTAAGCGGTCTTCCGGCATCATTTATAGTGAATTTCACCCCTGCCAATATTTCAATGATTGCGCCAAACAACACCAATATTGTGGCTGTGAATGTCAGTGTTCCTATAGGGCAGGCACCTGCAACATACATTGGCAGCATAAACGCAAGTTCTGTTGACGGAGGCTGGGACAACCTGACTCTGGAAATCCTTGTACCGCCAAACACGACAATGGAGTCATCAGTAAATCCTCTTTATTCGAACATATCAGACATAACATGGTATGCATCAGAGAATTTTACATTCACTGTAAACTCAACAAACACAGGAAATGCTTCAGCCAAGTATGCAAATATAACGCTTTATCTTCCGGCAGTTGCATCAGGACCAACTTTTTATGGGTGCGGGAACATTTCACGATTATCGCTTTGCCTGAAATCTTTCAACATAACTGTTGCAAGCCAGACAAATCCGGGAACATATCAGATAAACACAACAACTGCATGGAGGAACCCTGATTTGACAAGTAGTGAGGCCAATACAACATTCAATATAGAGGTTCTTTCAAACCCAAAAATAGAAGTGCCGCAGACCAATATTTCTGGCATAGTCGGTGACGGTGAAACTCAGGAAGTTGGCTATTTCAATGTCACGTCATTCGGAAACACAAATGCATCAAACATAACGTTCTCTGTAAGCGGTCTTCCGGCATCATTTATAGTGAATTTTACCCCTGCCAATATTTCAATGATTGCACCAAACAACACAAACATTGTTGCAGTTAATGTAACTGTTCCGCAAACATACGAGGCAGGCAATTATACCGGAACCGTCAATGTGAGTGCAGCCGACGACGGCTATGACCTATTTGTGCTGAATGTATCTGTTCCTGAAAACAGATCCTGGAGCAGAACACCACCTACATATATTGGCGTTGAAGTGGCTGACGAAGGCACAGTATGTACTATAAACATAAGTAATACAGGCAATGCACCGATAAACATCAGCATTTCACCTTCGGGGATGAATTACACATCTTTAAATGAAACCAATTTCACATTGCAATACGCTGAAACAAGATATGTGCTTGTTTCATACAATGTTACGCTCCCTGGAAAAGGAACGTATGATGCAACATACACAATTTCTGCCCAAACACAGGATACGACACCGGAAAATCTTACAGTGAATATATCAATTGTTCCCTATATTGAGCCAACAATGAGTGGCTCACTGTCATCTGTTTCTTTTGGGCAGAACAATTCTGTTGAAATCAATGTAAATGTGACGGACCAGTCAACATCCGGCATCAACTGGACTATTGCAAATGTTACAGCACCGGATGGAACAATATTCGCGTCAAACATGACATTCAACGGTACTATAGGCAACACAACAGTATGGATTGCGGCTTTTCCGGATGACTTTAATCCTGTAAACGCCAGTATAGACTCTCCGACAACTAATCAGCGCGGCCAATATAATGTTTCCATAATTTCTGCTGACAATACAGGGGCTTTGGGAACTATGACTTCTCAGTTCAAAGTGCATCGGAATCTAACTATTTCCATGAATACAACAGCAGCAAAATATCCTGAAGGGAATGCCGAGTGCACAGACGGCACAATAGATTATGTGGTGTATGACACATGGAATTCTACGGATATTGACATGAATGTAAGCATTGAAATTCAAAAAGACAATGAATTGTGGTTTGAGCGCACAACACACGAGATAGTTCTTAATGAAAGAATACGCCGCATATTCCCTATTTGCGTTTCTGATGTAGGCAGTTACACAGCCATTTCAGAGACTGTGTTTTATGATGA
>JAGLMX010000131.1 GCA_023139785.1 Candidatus Aenigmatarchaeota archaeon
CCGGCTACGGATGCTTTAGACCCAATAAACGAGATCACCACTCGTGGCTCCGTTATTACCGCGGCGGCTGGCAACGGTATTACCCACCACTTATTCCACTAGTTATTTACGCTAATGAAAAGCCAACACAGTGTGCTGGCACTCAAGGTTTCCTCGTCACGCTTTCGCGCATTGCGAAGTTTCCGCGCCTGCTGCGACCCGTAGGCCCTGGGTTCATGTCTCAGAACCCATCTGGAGGCTACTGCTCTCACAGCCCCTAAGGATTATCGGTATGCTAAGTCATTACCTTAGCGTCAGCCTAATCCTACGCAGCCCCATCCTTGGGTGCCGAAGCTTTCGGAAACAAACCATTCCAGGCATAGTTTCCTATGGGGTATTATCTCCAGTTTTCCGGAGTTATCCCCCGCCCGAGGGCAGGTTAGCTACGTGTTACTCAGCAGTTCGCCCTGGTTTAACCCAGTGACTCGCATGGCTTAATCAAACCCTGATAGCGGTGATCTCCGGCAGGATCAACCGGAATTAGCGGATTGCATAGAGTTTCACCTATTTCTGGCACTGAAAAGCTCAGCGCCAACATGTGATTTTGATACAACTGGATAACGTTTATCACAGCATCTGCAAAATGCAGTACGCTCAAATGTTAACGTGTCATACCCGACTCACAAAATAAACATCAGGACATTCTCGTCTTGTGACAAGAACACTCAACATCCGAGCATAGAATACTGCCGGATGCCGCGCGAAACACGTGTGTTTTTCCGCGTCAAAATCTTCATCAGAAATTCATCCTGTGAGGTATCTCTATAAGTGCACCGAACATTTATATAGCTTTCTTCAGGGTTGCAGAATATTGTTTTTTAGTTCGCGAAGTATGCCTTGAACAGGTATTGTATTCCGGTCTTCCGGACGGGTTTCCTTTAGCCAGGCTTCTATAGAATGAATTACGAATTCTTCTCCATGCTTTTCAATACACGCATTTAAATTCGGGTCATCGCACCGTTTGATATACTCAAGATAACCTTCAATTAGTCTGGTTTTCTGCATAAAACAAAATGTTTTTTTACGATTAAATCTGTATGCATTTAAAGAATTCCGGATAAAAGATATGCTATGCCTGAAACAGAAAAATTGCCTGTCGCTATTGGTAGTGACCACGGTGGATTTGAGCTAAAAGAGAAAATAAAAAAGCTTCTTGAGTCAGAGGAAGTTGAATTTAATGATTTTGGATGCTTTTCTGAAGAATCCTGCGACCATCCGTTAATCGCTAAAGACGTAGCAGAAGCAGTGTCTTCAGGAGCGTTTTCCCGGGGCATACTAATCTGCGGTACAGGAATCGGCATGTCTCTCGCTGCAAACAAAGTGAAAGGAATACGCGCAGCAGTCGCATACAGTGTTGAGACCGCAAAACTTTCGCGCGAGCATAACGACTCAAACATTCTTTGCCTTGGCGGGCGCACACAAGACCATAAATTAGCACTTGAGATGGTCAAAGTCTGGATTTCAACAAACCAGTTACCTGTTGAGAGGTACACGCGCAGGACAAGGCAGATAATGGAGTTGGAGAAATAGATTTGTGTTCGGCCTATACTGAGATTTCTGAATTATTTTTTTGGCTTTGCGCATGAGCTTCAGATTTCATTTTATGTTCTATGAGTTTGAACTCAAGTGCGAGTATCTGTTTGGTTATCTCATTTAGCCCAAAAGGAAGTAAATTGAGAGGGATATTCTATTTCAGACTGAAACCGCAATCTACTAATAATACAGTTCCAGTGACTGCATCTGAATCGTCTGATGCAAGATAAAGGTTTGCCTTTGCTATTTCTTCAGGTTTTACTAGTCTCTTTAGGCACGCATCCTTTATTGCACTTTCTCTGGTTTTTTTATCCCATACCTGGGACATTTCTGTATCCACAAACCCTGGAACAACGGAATTAACATTTATGTGGGGGGCAAGTGCCTTTGCTAAATTTTTAGTGAAATTAATAACAGCCGCCTTAGATGCGCAATAATCCAAGTAACCCGACCTTCCAAATTCAGGTAAGCCTCGCAGAGAAGAAATATTAATAATTTTCCCCTTCTTTTTCTTTAACATTATTTTACTAGCTTCTTGACAACAGAGAAAAGTACCGATCACATTTGTCCTAAACGTCTTTTCCCAGTCTTCAGATGTTAGCTTTAACAATTCCTTTGGTGTACCTATTCCAGCATTGTTAATGAGGATATCTACAGTGCCAAATTTTTTAACAGATTCATCAAATAATTTTTTGACTTCTTCGGGTTTTGAAATATCGGCTTGGACTAGTATTGCCTGAGATCCCAATTTATTAATTTCTTCAACAACTTTCAATCCTTTAGCTTTATTCGTTGTACAGTTTACAACTATATTTGCACCTTCTTTAGCAAATAATAATGCTGTTGCTTTTCCTATACCTCTTGAAGAACCAGTAATAACTGCGACTTTGTTTTTAAGTTTCATAACAATAATTAATCAAAACATATTATAATGGTTTCGTTTAAAGAGAAGACAAAGAATCTCAAACCCATTGCCTGCACATCATTTCACTTCTACATTGTTTATTTTCGTTTCCTCTTCCAAACAACCCCGTTTTTACTATCCTCAAGAACAATCCCTTTTTCAAGAAGCTGTGCGCGAATTTTATCTGACTCCTTAAACTTACCTGCTTTCCGAAGAGCCTCGCGCT
>JAGLMX010000132.1 GCA_023139785.1 Candidatus Aenigmatarchaeota archaeon
AAGTAGGGGTTTTAAATATGCCGTAGTATAATTATGGGTAGTAATGGTATTATCTTATTGGAGGGCTATATTATGAAACCACTAATAATCATAAACTTTAAGACATACAAAGAGTCGATTAGCGAGAACGCAGTTTCCCTTGCAAAGGCAGCAGAAGAGGTTGCAGGGCAAACAGGAGTTCCTGTTTCTGTTGCAGTGCAGGCGGCGGATATCTTTCGTGTGAAGAGCGCGGTCAATATTGATGTCTTTGCCCAGCATATTGACCCGGCAGGGTTCGGTGCGTTCACTGGTGCGATTCTTCCTGAAGCAGCCCAGGCTGCCGGAGCTATTGGCTCGCTCGTAAATCATTCTGAGAAAAGGATGGATCATGAGATTATCGGGAAGACCGTTGAGCGCATGAAGGCTCTTGGCATGAAGTCTATTGTTTGCTCAAAGGATGCTACTGAGTCCGAAGAGCTCGCGCGCTTTAAGCCGGACTTTATTGCTTATGAGCCACCGGAATTGATTGGAGGGGATGTTTCTGTTTCAAGTGCTGCTCCTGAAGTGATTGAGGAGACTGTCAAGCGCGTAAAGGCTGTCAGCCCGGATACGCAGGTTCTTGCAGGGGCTGGTGTCAAGACAAAAGAAGATATTGATGTTGCACTGAGGCTGGGCGCAGTAGGCGTGCTTCTTGCTTCGGGTGTTACAAAGGCAGAGAATCCGAAGGAAGCTATTTTGGGTTTGATTGAGTAATTGTACTTTGGATGTGTTCATTATGGCAAAATGTCCGTACTGTAAAGGAAGGGTCACTCTTGAAACTGTAGAAAAGGAAACAAAGGGGATGGGTATTTTCAAGCAGGAAATACTTTATTCCTGCCCTAACTGCAAAAATGTTCTTGGTATTAGCAGGGGCAAGTATATGGGGTAATCGTAGGCTAAAGCGCGCCTATTTAATAAACATCCCTGTTGCATTAGTTTTATGGATTCTGCTGTGTTGACAGGATTTGCATTTGCCCTACTTGGTTCTGTTTTCATGGGGCTGTATCCGGCACCAAAAAAACTGGCAAAACAGGACTCTGTATTGTTCACACTTGTAATGGTTCTTGCTTTCTTTTTGGGTTCGCTTGTTATGGCGGCGTATAATGGTTTGTTGCAGGGGCTTTATTCAAAGACGGGCAGTCCTTATTTTCTTTATTCTGTGCTGATGGGTCCTATCTGGGCTGGCGGAGTTTACCTGTTTATACGTTCTGTAAACAAGATAGGTCTTTCAAGAGCCAACCCGTGGAAGAATTTTTCGCCGCTTTTTGGGATTATTCTTGGATTTGTGCTTTTGAAGGAACATCTTACTGTGAATCCGTTTTATGTTGTTTTTGGCGGACTGTTTGTGGTTCTGTCGGCGTATGTGTTGAGTAAAACAACGGGTGAATCAGACAACTACAGACCTACAGATATTGGTGGTATTCTGATGGCGGTTTTTGCCGGATTTTTACTTGCGGTGGTATCTATTTTGAACAAGTTGGCAATTCCACTTGGTGTGGTTGAGCAACAGGTGGTGTGGAGCGCAAGCTCTTTGGTATCGCTTATGGTTCTTGCGGTTATTTTAAAGAAAAATTTGCTGGCAGTTAGTAAACGAGACAATTTTTTGGCATTTTTTGCAGGAGTCATTTTTCTTGGAGCGGCATATTTTTTGCTTAGTTCATTTAAGTTTTTGGAAGTTTCTGTTGCTTATGTTATAATTCAGGCTAATGTGATTTGGGCTGTCGGAGTCGGAGTTATTTTCTTTCATGAAATTGATGTTAAAAAATACAAATATCGCATCATTGCAGGTGTTCTTTCAGGGGTGTTTGGGGTTTTGTTGCTGGCGTTTGCTAAATAGTTTGGATTTTACGAAGTTCGTCGAATGCTGAGTTGGGTGGATTGTGGCGGATCGCGAAACGTTGTGTTATACGTCACTCAACAAGTGTATCGAATGGTTCAAGCTAAGCGCGAAATTTCTTTATAGTCTGCCAGAAGTCCATAAACGCGGTTATTAAACTGAAAAATTAATATATTCTGTGACCTTATGGAATCTAAAATACCTAAATTAGACATGAGTCTTGAAGTGATGAATGAGATACATAACCTGCAGAGAGATATCTCTTTTTTGAATCAGAGAGTGAAAGTGCTTGAAGACGAAGTAGGGGTGGTGGATGGCGACATGCGCGAGGTTCGTCCGGAGTATTTGAAGAAACTTGATGAAATTGAAAAAGGTAAATTTTATCGGTTTAAAACTGTTGAGGGACTGAGAAAAGATATCGAAAATTTTTGATTTCTACGGAATGGTTCGATGTATGAAATTGGGTGTGATGAATGTTTGTTGTCATGTTTCTTGATTTAGAGCATCACGACAAAATATTTCGAAGATAATTAGATATGCTATTTCTTGTGGTCACTAATAATCTGCAAAACATCATCCCCGTACTTTGTAATCTTTGTAGGCCCAAGACCGCTTATGTCCTGTAGTTCAACGGATGTCTTTGGCATCACTTGTGCTATTTCCAGTAGGGTCTTGTTATGCAGTATGCAATAAGCAGGAAGGCCTGTTTCATTTGCAAGAGAGCCCCTCCATTTTTTGAGCTTTGTTACAAGATCGCCTGATATTGTGGACATATCAACGCTTAGTTTCTCTTTGGCTTTTTTGGGTGCTTTTTTCTTTTT
>JAGLMX010000133.1 GCA_023139785.1 Candidatus Aenigmatarchaeota archaeon
GCGCGCTTCTGTCAGCAGGGTTTAAAAAAGTAAGTTACAAATAACAACTCACGCGGGTATGGCAGATCGGTTATGCATCCGCCTGCAGAGCGGAAGAGTCCGGTTCAACTCCGGGTGCCCGCTTCCATATATTACGTTCGTCAATTCCGCACAAAAAATGTGAGTTGATGTTCTCGATACAAAATATTATTCATTTTCCAACATCCATTTCCATACAGGCTTTATTGTTATTTTTTTATTGTTTGTTATGATTTCGCCTTCTTCATCCAGCGTCAATATCAGCCCCTCTTTTAGGCGATACGTTTCTATTGCTTCCAGAAGGCCTGCAATTTCCCGCTCTTTGTTTTTCTTTAAATAACAGCTGACCTGAATTGCACATATTATGTTTCTGCCAGATTTTATTAGAAAATCACATTCTTTTTTTTGTTTATGAAAATAAACTTCGTGATTTTTTCTCTTTAAGTCCAAAAACACAATATTCTCAAGAAGGCGCCCGTCATCTTCGCTGGGGCGAAATCCTATAATTCGCGCCATTGCAGCGTCTATAAAATATGCTTTTTTGTTATAATATGCCTGTTTTTTTAATGACGGGTCATAACGAGATAATAGAAAAACAAGATAGCTGTTTTCCAGATATTCAAAATATTCTTTTATTGTTGTTGCACTTGTAAGGCCTGTTAATTTTTTTACTGTATTGAAGCTTATTTCCTTTCCGATGTTTCCTGCTACGAAATATACTGTTTCTTTTATCGGCTTTTCTTTTGTGAGTTTGTATCTTGTGATTATATCCCTGTATATTATGTTCTCATAGACATTTTTGAGATATTCGCTTTTTTTTGTCTTAAGATATTCCGGAAACCCTCCTTCTTCAAAATATTTGTTGAAGTGATTTTTGATTTTGCTTTTTTCTATTGATGTCAGTGCATCCAGAGGGGAAAGAACATACTTTTTCATTTCAAGAAATTCCCGAAAGGAAAACGGATATAATTGAAGTGAGATGCTTCTTCCGGTCAGGTGCGTACCAAGTTCTCTTGAGAGCATTGAAGCATTTGAACCCGTTACATAAATTTTCTTTTTTTCATCATGGAGCCTTCTTACGAACCGCTCCCATCCTTTGATGTTTTGTATTTCATCAAAGAGAAAAATATCTTTTTCACCAAAAAACTCTATCAAAAGCTCGTAGAGCATCTGAAAATCATGAACCGAGAAATTGATGAACCGCTCATCGTCAAAATTGACATAGTAACAGTCTTTTGTTTTTAAACAATTCATCAATGTGGATTTGCCGCACCTTCTGATGCCTGTTATAATCATCACAAAAGGAGTTTTTCTGTATTCATCAATTTTCTTCATAAGGGTCCTTGAAATAAACTGTTCCTCTGTTGTTTTATTCTGTATCAAAAGGATGTCTTTGAGTACATTTCGCTCCATGAGCACATAATAGTCAATGGTGCTTTATATAAATTTGGTTTAGTAGACCAAATAATTGCATATTTATTTGGTTTAATAGACCAAATAAGTTGTTTTTCGACACGTATCCAGTATGTTCTCTTTTACGGAGCACGATGTGTTTTGCCATTGAATAGCAAAACCACACCAAAAATTCATATGCATTCAATAGATGAAACAATCCAATTCTTCCAATCACACACTCAATTCGGCAATAACCTGCTATAGAGCTATTTTTCAGTACAGACCTCTGTAAAAAATTGCTTACTTTTATAAATCTTAAGCCCAGAATATTAGAGGATTATTCTTTCCACATGGAGGTTTTAACATGGAATCACTTATTTTGTTATCAATTATTGCAGGCGCATTCTCAATCGCGTTTGCAGGTGTGCTCGCAGTGTCGGTTTTACGGCATTCACGTGGCAACGAGAAAATGCGCTCAATCGCTGACGCAATACATGAAGGAGCGATGGCTTATCTAAACCGGCAATCCAAAACAGTTGCTGTGTTTGTGGCACTTATTGCAGCAATACTGTATTATGCCATAGGCTCTCCGACGGCAATAGGCTTTGTTGTCGGGGCAATATTTTCTGCTGTTGCAGGATATATTGGCATGAACATCTCTGTTCGCGCGAACGTACGTACCGCAGAGGCTGCAAGGACTGGTGTCAATGATGCTTTGAATGTCGCTTTTCGCGGCGGTGCTGTAAGCGGGCTTTCTGTTGTCGGACTTGGGCTTCTTGGTGTGAGTTTATTTTATTATGTTTACAGAGATCCGGTTCAAATAATCGGTTTCGGTTTTGGAGCATCATTGATTTCACTTTTTGCGCGTGTCGGCGGCGGTATTTACACAAAGGCTGCTGATGTCGGTGCTGATTTAGTCGGAAAGATTGAAGCAGGAATCCCTGAAGACGACCCGCGAAACCCGGCAGTCATTGCAGACAATGTCGGTGACAATGTCGGTGACTGTGCAGGAATGGGTGCAGACCTTTTCGAAACATATGCTGTTACGCTGATTGCCGCAATGCTTCTTGGATCACTCGTACTCAAAGACACGGTTTATGTAATATACCCTCTTGTGCTTGGAGCTCTTGCGATATTCGCATCAGTTGCTGGAACCTTTTTCGTGCGCCTTGGAAAAAGCCAGAACATAATGCACGCACTTTATAAAGGTGCAATTGCATCGAGCTTGTTTTCAGCAGTAGGATTTTACTACATCACCGG
>JAGLMX010000134.1 GCA_023139785.1 Candidatus Aenigmatarchaeota archaeon
TTTAGCTGGATGGCTCATGACACATTCTCTGTTGTGCAGCGATCCATAGAGCCGCCCTATGTTCCTGAGACACCGACAGCTGCTGTGATTGCTGATACTGATGGCGCGGCAGCAGGAAGAAGTGAGCTATACATAATTTCTTTGGTGCGCTATCCAAAAAACATAAGCACTGTGCGCGGTTGGACAGACATAAGCACAATTGAAATAAAAAATATCGGGGACCTGCCTGTCAAAAACATATCTTTAACACTGACAGGGGTTCCGTACACATGGTATACTCTTCGCCCGGACACAACACAGGATTTGTCTAGTGGGAACACCACAGCGTTCCTGCTTGAGTTTAATATACCCGACAATGCAGATATCGGAGCATACGACCTCGTCTTTACAGCAAAAGGAAACGAGGCAAGTGACGAAAAATTTTCACAGCTAACGATTTTTCAGTCAGTAGAAGAGATGCTCCTTGCAGAAATACTGGCTTTGAAGATTCGCCTGCAGCATCTTGAAGAAGAAATGGCATTTGCAGGGACTGCCGGCAAAAATATCAGCCAGGTCATCCCTGTTATTGAGCGCGCTAAAAAGGAATTGGGCCTTGCAGAAGCAACTGTGGCAAACTCCAGCTACGAGGAGGCGCACAACCACATACTTCTTACAAAAAACCTTCTTGATAGGGTAGAAGTTCTTTTAAAGGCTGCCCGGTATATTGAAATAGTTCCAACAAAAATCATTCCGCCCTGGCTGATTGCCATCATAATACTGCTTGCAGTTCTTGCGGCATTTGCATTTATCTGGACTTTCCGCCTGAAGCGCAGGATGAAATTGTTTTTCAGAACCCCTGCAGCAATGATGAGAGCCGTTCACCTGTTTAAGAAGGAGAAGGAGTCCCGGCAGGTGTTTTTGGTTGAGCGCACGAAGCTTCTGCGCATGCAGGATCTTCTTGAAAGAGAAGTAAAAGACGGCACAATAACAGAATCAGCATATCAGGAATTAAGCAAGAGAACCTCCGACAAGCTAAAAGACATTGACAAAAAAATCAAGGGATAATTCATGTTTAAAAAAATACATTTATTGATTTTGATTTTTGTAGTCACAGCATTGCCGTGTACAGCTCATGCTGCAAGAGAATATCAGGTCGGGGTTTCACCGCCCTTGCTTGACCTTGGAATACTTGAGCGCGGAGAGGAAACTGTAGCAGAGTTCTTTATGATTACATCATCAACAGAAGATCTTTTGGTTAAGCTCAGGGCAACGCGCGGGATACCTGATTTTTTTAGCAAGCAGGCATATTCCGCACGTGTTGATGAATATTCCGAAGAAGATGCCTCATCATGGGTTATTTTTCCAAGCAACCCTGTTGTGCTTTCACCAAATGAAAACTCTATTGGTACCTCCTCAGGGGCATTGCGCGGTTGGAGGAAAATAAATATTGTCATAAAGGTACCCGAAGGAGCAGAGCCTGGATATCATCTGGTTTCAATACATTCAGCACCATACGTTCCGGCAGGAACGGCTTTGGGAGTGAACATTGTTGCAGTTTCGCCCGTAAATATAATATTTCGCGTTCCCGGAGATGCTGTTCGGCAGGGCCAGATTTTAGATTTGGTGGCCGGACGCGAGACTGTTGGCGGCAGAACTGTAAATGTATTTTTTAAGAACACAGGCACTGTGACCATATCAGCTAGGGCAGAAAATGTTGTAGTATATGAGGGCAATTCGAATACAGACAAGCCTCGTTTTTCAGGGCAGCACTATATTCTTCCCGGGAGCGCGCAGGCGCTTGCAGTGGTTTTCGACTCTGATGAAATTTCTGTAGGAACTCATGAAGTTTTTTCAGAGGTTGATTACCTGACATCGCGCGCATCAAAGAGCGCCGACGTAACATTTGAAGAAGTGATTCATGCAGAGCCTTCGGCTTCCGTTATTAAAATTCCAGGTTCATCCATGCCGTGGTGGGTTTTCATTGTACCTGTTGTATTATTCTTCCTTGTGATATATTCCAGGCGGGGAGAAAGCCAAAAACAGCATAAAGTTCCGTAAGACCAAATAGTTTAGACTTTTAAGCAAATATGGCACAAATTTTGCCATAATATTTATACTAGGCCGTACAATGCTATCTTATTTAGATGTGGCTATTATGATTGCTCAGTTGTCTGACAGCGAAGAAAACGCATTGAATGAAATGTGGGGTGCATCTTCTTATGGCGCCATAAGCGCTCTTGCCAGTACACTCGGTAAAGACGTTAAGCTAATAGACCCTTGTGTGAAGCAGATGCTCTTAAATGACGTTCCGGGAGCCATAAACGCTGGCGAATCCGGAAACATCATAATATATCTAAAGCTGAGCGGGGCTGTCAAAGGTGTGGCGGCAATAAGCGCAGAGCCATCAAACATACTTGCACTGGCAGATATGCTGCTTCACAAAGAAATAGGAACTTTCAAAACATTGGATAACCAGAACTTTTCTGTGGTAAACGAACTTCTGAACATACTTACAGGATATTATGTTGATGCTCTTGTCGCCAGAATTTCAGGTAAAATAAACATGCGCGAGCCAACGTATTCCGTCAATCCCTACAAGGCAATAGACGATTTCGGGCTTGGCGAAACATTTAATGAAATAAAGGTTCTTGTATTTGAAAATAAATTCGTAATACCCGA
>JAGLMX010000135.1 GCA_023139785.1 Candidatus Aenigmatarchaeota archaeon
TTGAGAAGGCGGAGAGGGGGAGGAGGTCTACCGAGATTATGTTGGCTAGAGTGTATATTGTTGTTGGAATGCCTTTTAACAACTGGGTTTCAACAACCATCAGTAAAAGCCCTGCCCCCAATACAATGATGCCTATTAAAGGGCTCCGTCCGCGCGTCACATTGAGCAATAACAAAAGAATACCTAAGGCTGCCAAAAACAGCGGTGTCTGCGATTCGCCCAAAACATATACTATTGGCAGCAGAAGCCAGATTCTAAGGAATAAATCTATCAATATCTGTCCGCCTGCCCGATCGTCTTTTTCTTCTGGCATACAAAAACCTTATTTCAATAAATTTTGATAATTAGCTTTCTCGCCCATAATTTCTTCCTTTCGCCCATTTCTTAATTTCTTTTTTTGACTTCACCGGTTGTTTTTCAGGTAGTTTTTTCCATTCTTTATTTTCATAAACGCGCCCATCCGTCCACTTATTAATTTCTTTTTTTGTTTTTACTGGAGGCGTTCTATGATGGGTTCTTTGATGTGCTTCTTCCTCTTCTCCTTCTTCGTCTCCCGCTTCTTCATCAAACCGTTGGTATGTTTTCTTCCTCACCTTCTCTGCAAGAGTGCCTTCTTCATACCAATATGGGTCGCCTGCAATGAAATGCAAATCCCTTTTTATCGGGTGAAGAATTGTTTTCATAAACGGGTGAAGAATTATAATCGCAATAATGTATATTGGAATCTTCAGTATTCCTATGAACGGAATAAAAAATGAGAAGACCTCAAGAATAGGACCCACTATTCCAGTTATAACAATCCAAACTGTTAAAATTGTTGCTGCGAGGTTTCCGAAAGTTTCTACGGGATTTCGGTCAAAGCCAATCCATTCTCCGGCATCGGCGAAAAAACCCATTTTTCCGGAACCGCCAGAACCCCAGTGTCGGTGACCTGTTAGGGCACGACCACGAACCAAATCGCGGGTGTCGTTCTGTTTTTCCGGCAAACCATTGGCAAGGTACCCTTTAGTTGCCTCTCCAAGCTCCTTTGCGCGTTCGGATTCATCTGTAGCAGCATATATTGCAGAATCTATATCTGAGTGCAAGTTAGCTCTTATTTTTTCTAAAGACTTTTTTGCCTCTGGGTGTCTTTTTTCTATTTTCCGTACTAATGCGTCTATTTCCTTTAATATCCTGCCTTTCTCTTCATCAGATGCTACTTTGTAGGAATTTAATAAAGACGCGAGCGACTGAAAGTCATCCCGCCGGAATTCATAATCATCCTGAACATTTTTAAGATGACGCTCTGTAAAAACGCTGGCTCTGCCAATACCCTCTGTGTCTCTAAATAGCTTAAAAAGCTGCTCATATACGGCAGTATATCTATCCAAAAGTTGCTCTGCTTGAAAACGTTGTGCATCATACCGGTCTTTTTCAGTTTGGTCTCCGGTTTGTCTGGCTACGATGTCTGCCTCGTTTATAGCCTGTTCAAAAATCTTTTTGGCCCTATCAAGTTTTGCCGGATTTCTGGCTTTTATGGCGTCGTCGCCTATTCTTGCGCCTTCGTTAATCAAATTTTGAATCTCATCTGCCTTAGTCGCAACCTTTTCAAATCCGGCTGTGATGCTGGAAAGGTCTTGAAAGTGTTTTGACCTCTTTTGAACCTGTTTTCCCAGTGTTATTTTTTGGGCATCACTCAAAGCTCCCATCGAGAGTTTTGAATGAAGACTCTGAAGTTTGTCTTTTTCCTGTGTCCTGTTAAGCAATTCCTTGAGACTCCCCGCGTTTTCTTCATTTAGCTTATCCCTCAATGCATCATCTAATCCTGCAGACTCTGATGCAATCTTTTTTAGTTTTTCTAGTTCTCCAGAATAATGTGCATAAATTATACTGTCTTCGCCCGCAGGCTCGTATTTTTTGATAATCTCGAGAATTTCGCCTTCTGCTTTTTCCACTGAACGGAGATCTCCTTCATACGCATATTCTTGTGCATACTTCAAGTATTCCATTAAACGAGTTCGTTCGTCTTTTGGAATCCCTTTTTGTTCTTCGCTGGGACGACCTTTGTTCGAAGAAGAATTTAAAGGCACATCATAGCGTCTATCTCTTTCATGTGCCAGAGAAGGATCGACCCATTCAGAAGGAGTTGAATTCTGAGACCCGCCACCATACTTATTAGTCCTTTTTTGCTTTTTTTTATTTTTCTCAATCTCATCAAGACTCTTGTCAAAATCATATTCTTCCGAATTATCGTCATTATCGTTATCCGTCATTTTTGACCCGCATCCATTCAACAAACCTATTGATCATCTTAAACCAGAGTTGATATTCTTTGCTTTTATGACTTTGTCTTTTGCCAAATCATAAAAGCCCCGTGCCTGTAATATTTCTGATGCATCCATTAAAGCGCGAATGTCGTTCTTAGCCATTCGCTTCTGGAACACAGCATCTCTTTTGATTTTGTGATAAAGTTTTTCTGCTTTTTTTATTTTTTCTTTTGCGATATCATGATGCCCTCGTGCAGTTAAAATTTCTGCTGCATAGAGCAATGAAAGAATTGTTGTCTTATTCATCTCCCCCGTAAACCCTTCTGTGTTTGTAAGTGACTTGTAAAGTTTTTCTGCTTCTTCAAGCGCGTTCTTTGCGGATTCGTGCTCTCCTTTCGCGCTCAGTA
>JAGLMX010000136.1 GCA_023139785.1 Candidatus Aenigmatarchaeota archaeon
TTCATCGAGGTTTCATGATTGTAGGTCACATTATGAAAGAAAAAGATATTCTCTTACACGAACTTGTGCCCAGGCACGAAATAATGCCTAAAGAGGAAGTAGAAGTTCTTCTTGTAAACTTGAAACTTACGGTTCAGAACTTGCCTAAAATTCTTGAAGCTGACAAAGTAGTTGAATCTATCGGTGCAAAAGCCGGAGATGTCTTAAAAATTACACGTAAGAGTCCGACTGCAGGAACTTCTTTATACTATCGTCTTGTTGTGGAGGGTTAATTGTGGAACGAAGCATAGCCAAATCATATGTTGAAGAGCGCGCTAGAGCAGGAGCCCTTGTTGCACACCAGATTGACTCATATAATGATTTTATCGTAAGACGGTTGCAGAAAACCCTTAATGATATTGGAAAAATGGTTGTTGAGCTTCCGACAGGTGAGGAGCTCGTAATCAAGCTTGGAAAAGTGACACTAAATGAGCCCCAGATGAAAGAGTCTGACGGGTCTTTTAGAAAAATACTTCCACAAGAAGCTCGCTACAGAAACCTTACTTATTCTACACCGGTTTATGTTGAGATGACTCCGGTTTTTGAGGAACATGAGCATGATATGGAGCGCGTTGAGATTGGAGAGCTTCCTATTATGGTGAAATCTAAATTGTGCCATCTTGCAAATATGTCCCGCGAGGAACTTATCGAAGCAGGAGAAGATCCTGATGACCATGGCGGGTATTTTATAATAAATGGCACAGAGAGGACAATAATTCTTTCAGAGGAGATTGCACCGAATAAGCTGATATTACAAAGAGAGAAGGGTGTTACGAGCGCAAGAATAAACTCTGAGAGGGGCGGCTACACACAAAGGCATATGTTTGAGAGAACGCCTGAAGGGCTTATTGTGGTTCGCTTTGCAAATCTTCTTCAGACTCCTGTATCAGTCGTACTTTTAATGAAGGCGCTTGGTATTGAATCGGATAAAGATGTTATTGAAGCAATTACAACAAAAGAAGACCTTCTTGAGGACATTTACATTAACATATACGAAAATCAGGTGGCAAACAAGGAAGAGGCACTTGAATACATTGGAAAGAAGATGAAGATGCGCCAGAAAGAAGGGCGTGAGATTCGTATAATGCAGATTATTGATAATTATCTTCTTGCTCATATAGGTACGAAACCAGAGCACAGAATAAAGAAGGCAAAATATCTTGGTGATGTTTTCCATAAGATGATTCTTCTTCAAAAGGGCTTGATAGACCATGATGATATAGACCACTATGCAAACAAGCGCCTTAGGATGGCAGGAGACTTGCTTGAGACTCTTGTGCGTTCGGTTATAATGGGTCGTTGGGGGCTTGTGGTGCGTCTGCAATACAATTATCAGAAGATGATGAAGCGCGGAAGAAAACTTTTGCGCCTGCAAAGTGTTGTTGTGGCTGATGTTTTTACAAAACAGGTAATGCGCGCAATGTCAACCGGTACTTGGGTTGGCGGGCAGACCGGTGTATCACAGCGCCTTGAGAGAAGCAATTTCATAAGGACTTTGGGTCACATGAGGAGTGTTGTTTCACCGCTTTCTGCAACACAGGAGCATTTTGAAGCAAGAGAACTTCATGCAACCCAATGGGGCAGGCTTTGCGCTGTTAGAACACCTGAAGGACAAAGCATTGGCCTAAGAAACTTCCTTGCGCTCAGTGCGCAGGCAACAATACCTTCAAATGAGGTTGATGAGACAAAAATTGTTTCTATGCTTAAGACACTTGGGGCAGAGACAGAAGAAAACTAGAGGATTATTATGGCAAGAATATTTTTGAATGGTCAGCAGGTCGGCACTACAGATAATGCCAAGAAGCTTGCACGGAGTTTGATTACAAAGCGCAGGAGCGGTGTGCTTCCAATAAACATGAATATTTCATATCATATTGATCGTGAAACACTTCAGATAAACACAGATGGCGGGCGAGTGCAAAGGCCGCTTATTGTTGTTGAAAAAGGAGTGTCTTTATTGACAAAGCAGCATTTGCTTGATATAAACGAGGGAAAATCAACATGGGCAAAGCTTGCAGAGAAAGGCATTATAGAGTACCTTGATGCTGAGGAAGAAGAAAACACATATATTGCACTAAAAGAAGAAGACATTACTTCTGAGCATACACATCTTGAGCTTGATCCTCTGTTTGTAATAGGTGCTGAGGCGTCTTTGCTTGTATACCCTGAAAAAGATCGTGGAGATCGTCTTAATTATGGTTCGAGAATGATTGTGCAGTCAACAGGAATTTATCTACAGAATTATCTTTTACGTGATGATACCACATCACAGATATTGTCTTATCCGCAGGTGCCAATGGTTGCGTCTGACACAGTTGACGCAACAAAGCTTTCAACACATCCTGCAGGGCAGAATCTTGTAATCGCTCTTATGCCGTACTATGGCTACAATATTGAAGACGCAATTATCATAAACCAGTCATCGCTTGATCGCGGTCTTGGGAAGTCAACATTTTTCAGGACATATGTTACTGAAGTTCGGAGATACTGGGGCGGACAGGAAGATGAGGTCTGCAAACCAGAGCCGGAAGTAAGAGGATATCGGTCTGAAGAAGCGTATTCTGAGCTTGAGGCTGATGGAATTGTGCCTGTTGAGTCTGTTGCTGC
>JAGLMX010000137.1 GCA_023139785.1 Candidatus Aenigmatarchaeota archaeon
CCGGTTCGAATCCGGTCCCCTGCATAAATTCTTTGTTCAATCCCCGCAAATTCTTTTTCAAACCATAACCTATTATAACCTTTTTCCCAAATTAGGGATATGCCAACATCACTTGAATTAGAGCTAAAGAAACTCGCACTCATAAACGCCGCACAATACAACGGAAAAACAAACGCAAAGGCCGTTTTTGGCAGGGCAATGGGCGCAGTCTCTGATGCAAAAAAAGATGCAAAAAAAACACACGAACTTTCCGAAAAAATCGCAAATGAAATCAATAGCCTTTCAGTTGATGAACAGCAAAAAGAAATGGCGCGCATGAAAATAGAAGTGCCAAAGCAGGTGAAGGAAGAGCGCCGTACAGAACTTCCGCCGCTTAAGGGCACACCCGGAAAAATTGTCACTCGTTTTGCCCCGGAACCGAACGGGCTCATGCATTTCGGGCACCTGAAGGCTGCTGTGATGTCAAACTTCTATGCAAAAATGTATGATGGAAAATCCGTCCTTCGCTTTGACGACACTAACCCGCGCAAAGAGAAAAAAGAGTTCTATGATGCCATAAAAGAGGACCTTGACGCCCTCGGATTCAAATGGGATATTGTTACAAAGACAACAGACCACTTTGAAGATATTTACGATGCAGCGGAAAAGATGATTTCTAAAGGACTGTTTTATGTCTGCACATGCCCTCAGGAGAACATACGCGAAAATCGTGAAAAATCCGTTGAGTGTACATGCAGAAACAAAAGCAAATGCGAAGTGCTCACACTCTGGAAAAAAATGCATAAAGATATGGAAGAAGGCACCGCATGCGTGCGCCTGAAAATTGACATGAAAAGCAAAAACCCTGTTCTTCGCGACCCCACAATGCTTCGCATAGTTAACTTTGAACACCCACTCACAAAAAACAAGTACCGGGTTTTCCCGCTCTACAATTTTAGTACAGTCATCTGCGACCACAAGCTTGGCGTCACATATATCTTTCGTGACAAGGGCTTTGAAAACGATGCAATGATACAAAATCAGCTTTACGAGCATCTTGACTGGAAAACACCGGAAGCCAGCCAGTTCGGGCGCCTGAAAACCATGGCAGGCATACCACTTTCAAAAAGAAAACAAAGAGAGCTTGTTGAGAAAGGAGAGCTTTCCAGCCTGGAGGACCTTCAAATCCCGACACCAAGAAACTTTTTGAAGCGCGGGTTCCTTCCTAAAGCACTCATACAAGTCATGATTGCAATCGGGCCAAGCAAGTCCGACATAGACGTATCAGAGGACATGCTCGCAAGCTTTAACCGCAAGCTTGTGGATGCAAAGGCAAACCGGTATTTTTTTGTGCCGGAACCTGTTCTGATGAACATTTCGGGGGCGCCGGAAACCGTTGCCCATCCCCTGCTTCATCCAAAAGACCCAAAGCGCGGAAAAAGAAGCCTGAAATGCACCGGAAAAACATTTGTTTCAAAAAAAGATCTTGAGCATCTGAAAAAGTCAAAAGAAGTGCGCTTAAAAGACTTGTATAATGTTGAAATTACATGCATTGACAAAGAAATTTCCGCAAAATACACCGGAGGCGACAACAAAAACATACAAAAAATACAGTGGGTGCCTTTTGAGGACAACACAAAAGTGACATTCATAATGCCTAAAGGCAATCCTATCACAGGGCTTGCTGAGTGCGGCATGAACGAGGGCATGGTTCAGTTTGAACGCGTTGGGTTCGCGCGCATTGTAAAAGAAGCAGGAAAATTCAAGGCATATTTTGCCCATTCTTAAAAAACTTAATAAAGTACCAGAAGTATAATACCCTTAGGTGTTCGCATGTTAGGTATTCTAAAAAGGAAACAGCCTGAAAAAGAAAAAAACAAAGAGATTCTGCACACAGTATTAAATCACGAAGAGAACATTCCTGAATTACCCACAGAAAAACATATCAAAGCACCTGAAATTCCGATTCGTCCGCCTGCAGCAGCAGAAAATGAACTCGAACCGCCATTTACATCATGGAATGACAATATTTCTGATGAAGAGATTCCTATGCCACCCCCAATAATGGAAAACAAAACCCCCGAACCGATTCAAGAGGTTCCTGTGCCCCCTCCTATAATGAGCCATCCGCCCGGTGAAAAGCCTGTTCAAAATAACCCTATGCTTCCTCCAATAATGGAACACAGAACCCCAAAGAGACCTGTTCAGGCGCCTGTAGAAACGAAACCATTCAGATCACCCTCAAGTATCAAAGGACCTGTATTTCTAAGCCTTGGCAAATATCAGGAAGTGAAGTCTATGCTTTCTGACTTGAAACAGTCTTCTGTGGAGTTGAGAAATATAATTGCCGAGCTTAAGAAAAACAGGGACGGCGGAACAAGCCTTCTTGAGCAAAGTGTCGAAAGGCTTTCGACAATCGAAAATCGCCTTGAAGAGATAAGCGCAACGCTCCGTGCAGGGTAGAATCAACTATTGATGTGCTGTACTTAATAGGTTCATCAGTTCTTTCTCGTCTTTTACACCCTGTATTTGTACCCTTAATTTTCGTGTGCCTGGCGCTGCCACAGCAAACCACATTGCCTGTGTCTTAAGAACTTTGAAATCAGGTTCTTTATTGTATTTTTTATAGTAATCAACAAATTTCAGGAACGC
>JAGLMX010000138.1 GCA_023139785.1 Candidatus Aenigmatarchaeota archaeon
ACAGGATTTTTTGCAAGGTGCGGGTCTTTTTTGTTTTATTAAAGGATTTTATCGAGTTAGCATAGGCTGTATTTTGGCTTCAGAGCGTCTCTGAAGGCATTATAATGCAAAAGTATATAAAATATTGTTACGAGAGGGTAACTATAATAAACGCAAAGAAAATATATGATTTACAGAACCATATAGAGGAGGAGAACATCATGGCAACATCTTATGATTTGACAACGAGAGTTAATCAGATTGTAGATCAATTGGAACGACCATATCAGCAGGTTCTAAATCAAGAGTTTTCCTTTCAACCAGCTGACGCGTGTGGAATCCTTCATAGGCAAGTGACAAAAGGAATTGGACTTCTGCAAAAAGTAAGTGCCTCGGGAACACAAGATTCGGCATGGATACAAACTACGGGCACCTCTCTCTGGAACAAATATCTTACAGAAGCAAATAAAATACAGACCTATGCTCTGAATAATGGATTTTCCGTTGGAGATTATTCAACAGAGGTCCCTGAAGAATTACTTGATTTGTGCGGGGTCTGTGAAGAACCTATTGAAGACGCGCTCTCAGTTTCTGAAGCTTTTCCGAATGAAATTACGCTTTATCAGAACGAATGGTTTGAACTGCCTAAAGGCCCTTCACTTTAAATAGAGTTTGATACATATGTTTGGTTTTGAAGACAAAATCGGGGAAATGAATACATATATCCATTCTGTGCTTGAGCAGAAAGGATGGTCTCGTCGAGAGGAATCTATATACACCAACCCCGGAAAAAAATATGATTTGGGAATAATGGAAATACCTGCAAATGAGGTTATGACGGCCTGCAGACACGGGGGCATTAAATGGACTTCAGAACTTGGTGACCCTGCAAATTACATAGTTGCGATTCCAAAAGATTCTTCAGACCTGTCAATCCAAATGCAGTATTTGAATCTTGTGCGCACAAATGGTATGGCGGACACAGAAGGAATTGTACCAAATAAGACACAAATTGCAATTAAGTCCGGCGGTATGTCCGGATATGTACGATATCCAATGATTGTTGATGTTCGAGGTCCTTTACTGGGTATTGGAATTGTAAATATTCAAAAGGAAGCGAACGCTATAGAAAATCTTAGTACATACAAGACGCTTGGAGATATTATTGACAACCCTGTGCTGGATGAAACAATGAATACCATAAGTTCTGCGCAATCAACATATCATGACGTTGTAAGAAAAATGGAAAAGGTTGCAGATCAACAGCAAATACTGCACTTCAGCCGCAATAGAGAAAGCGCCCGCGATATAAATCAGGCAGACTTCTTGTATGGATCTGTTTCAGCGCCTTCTGATGACGGCAGACAAATTTTGATAAAGCCTTTGGCCATGGGTGTTGAAAGCTCAACAATAGTCATTGACGGTGTGCCTAGCTTAGCCTACAGGCGATATACGCCCTATCTTCAATCAGGTATGCGGGCTCCTGACGAACATCCTTTGCAGCTCATAGAAACAAGTGTCAGTTCTCTTGGACATGATGTAAAAGGAATAATAGAAAGTATGCGCAAAGAAATGTCTTGTCAACACAACTGCTTTGGTGACGTAGATAACGCTTCTGAGGCAATTGGAACAGCATATGAAGAGCCGAAGAAAGCAGCACCTAGTACGCTCTATGCTTAAGCAGTCAATATTCCGAAATGTTTACATAGAATGGAGAGAGAGTATGTATTCCAAAAAAGACAGAAGGATAGGAATATTACGTGGCTGGACAGATCAACACGATGATCCTCTCGCAGAGATTTTGCTCACATATGTCGAAAATCCAAAAAACTTTCCGTCACTGGAGAAATACTGGCCAAAACCAGAACAAATATTTGATAATACAGAACATTCAAGAAAAACATTATCACGACTTTTGTTTGGCGCAAAGTTTAATGTCTCAGAGGAAACACTGCAAACAGTCCTTTCGAGGCTGAATACGCAGGCAAAGAAACTTGATATAATAGAGGACTATAGACAGGCAACGGAAATATATGACTCGTTTCACACAACCATAAGGCAGCCACGCATTTTTTCCGGCTGATTGTATGTTTAGCACACCTAAATAAACGCCAGTAACCATACGGCAACAGAACAGTTTTTAAAAGTAAATATCAAACAATGACTTATATGCCACTTCATCTATACAACACTCTAACTCGGAAGAAAGAACTCTTCAAGCCAATCAATCCCAAAGGGGTAAAATTCTATGGCTGTGGTCCGACTGTTTATGCGATGCCTCACATCGGCAACTTCAAGAGCTTTGTGATGTACGACACGCTTCGCCGCGCGCTTGAGTTTCTGGGTTACAAAGTCAGATTTGTCATGAACATAACAGACATTGATGACAAGACAATACGCGACTCTGCAAAAGAGGGAAAGACGCTAAAAGAGTTTACTGAGTTCTACACAAAGGAGTTTTTTCGCGGCCTAAGCATCCTGAATATCAGGCCTGCTGATGCATACCCAAAAGCGACAGAGACTATGCCTGAAATGATTATCATGGCAAAAAAGCTTGTTGACACAGGACATGCTTATGAGAAAGACGGCTCGGTTTATTACCGGATTTCGTCATTCAAGGAATACGG
>JAGLMX010000139.1 GCA_023139785.1 Candidatus Aenigmatarchaeota archaeon
AAAGTCGTTGCTGAAAAAGGATATTTTGTATATGATGAAAAAACTCCTTCCGGAAAAATACACATCGGCGCAGGGCGCGGCTGGGTAATTCACGACGCTGTTGCAAAAGCACTAAGAGCGCGCGGCCTAAAAGCAAAGTTTGTCTTATCAAGCGACGACATGGATCCTCTTGACAAGATGCCCGTTGATGTTAACGCAAAAGAGTACGAGAAATACATGGGCGCACCTTTCATGAACATCCCATCCCCTGTTTCCGGGTACAAAAGCTACGCCGAATATTATTTCAAGCAGGCAACAGACAAGTTCACCGAGTTCGGAATAGAGTGCGAGCTTGCAAGCACAGGGCAGGATTATATTGACGGCAAGTTCAACCACACAATAAAGATTGCACTTGACAACCCGGAAAAAATACAGGAAATATACAAGCGATTCTCAAGAAAAGGCTCAATCGGAACCGAAAGAATACCTTTCAACCCAATCTGCGAGAAGTGCGGCAGGATTGCGACAACCCTTGTAACAGAATGGGATTCAAAGCGCGAAGTTGTCAAATACAAGTGCCTCCCGGATTTTGTCCCGTGGGCAAAAGGCTGTGGTTACGAGGGCGAGCGAAGCCCGTACAACGGTGGCGGAAAATTCCCCTGGAAAGTAGAGTGGGCAGCCAAGTGGCCGACCCACGGGGTAATAATGGAGACTGCCGGAAAAGATCATTTTTCAGCCGGCGGCTCGCGCTCTGTCGCGATTGCAATTTCTGATGAAGTCTTTGGTTATCCCCCGCCATATCCCTCAACAAGAAAAAAGACCGGTGACAGCTACGAGTTCTTCACAATCGGCGGCAGGAAGATGAGCACCTCAAAAGGCAGGGGCATAAGCTTTTCAGACATGACAGACTACGCGCCCGCAACCATGCTGCGCTACCTGCTTGTCAAGACAAGGCCGCGCGCAGTAATTGACTTTGACCCTGTTGGTACAAACAAGATGCCCCTTCTTTTCGAAGCCTATGACAAAACCGAAAGAATCTATTTCGGAAAAGATGTTGTAGAAAACGAGCGCGAACTTGCGCACGAGAAACGGGTTTATGAACTATCCCACATCGGGCCTGTGCCAAAAACAATGCCTGCGCAGATCCCGTTCACCCATGCAACAATGCTTGTGCAGATACTTCCTGATATAAACTCTGTTGTTGAGTCTTTGAAAACCACAGGGCACCTTTCTGAAAAGCTTTCCTCAAGTGATGAGACATATGTCACAGGCAGGCTTACATTCGTAAAGAAATGGGTTACAGAGTTCGCGCCCGAAGAATACAAGTTTGTGGTGAATGAGAACGTTCCTGAAGCTGTTCAAAAAGATTTTTCTTCTGCGCAAAAGGATGCGCTAAAAATTCTTGCTGAGTCACTCAGGAAAAAGAAGATGGCAGAGGATGAGCTTTATAATGAGTTTAAGAGGATATGTTCTGAAACAGGGCTTGCGCCAAAGGAATTTTTTAGGACTTGTTATATTGCGCTTCTTGGAAAGGAACGTGGACCGAAGCTTGTTTCTCTTATTGTTGCGGTGGAGCAGGAAAGGGTTGCGAGTGTGTTAGGAACAGAATAGTCAGTCTCTCAAAAACCTACGAAGTTCAAAAAGGAAAAATAGTATGCCGAAAACAAACGCAAGCATAAGACCGCATTTGGCTATCTGCATATCATCTGCGTCCTTTTGTGAAAGAACTGTTAAGTTATCATCAAAAGATCCATTGCCGTAAGGGTCGCCTATACCAGAGTGGTCTAAATCATACAATTCAAACGAATATATGCCTGACACCCTCGGTTCAAATAGTTCCTTACAAGAAACAGGGTTTGAGAAACTAGTATTCACAACATTTTTGATTTGTGGATTACAATGCCACGCCACAGTAGATTTATCATCAATATTATGTGCACGAATAATTATGTCGAGTTGTTCTACTTCTGATGACAAACGATGCTTCGCAACAGTATTGCACCTCATTTTTGAATCTTCTGTTATCAAATCAGTATTCTGCGCGGTGCAACTTAAATTTATCCAAAAGGCACCTATATAAATTTGGGTATCAAAGCTATTATCTGAACTTAACCCAAAAGCCCCTAAAACGAACGATTTGAAAGGGAAAAAAATTATAAGTGCGATCATAATCCAAAACGCTTTTTCCAAACTCACTTTGATTCCTGTTTTACTTTCTACAGATTTTTGAACATTACAAAAAATGTTTCGGAGCTTAAAAGATGCTGTTTCAGGCTTATTCTGTGAGTGTTCTTCTTTTTGTTTTCTCTTGCGTGCGTCTCTCTTTGTTTTCTTCTTCGAAACATTCTTTTTTTCTTTAGCAGGCATATTATACATCTCCTTTCGATTACGGAACAAAAATAACTACTCATACGTTTCTATGAAAAGAAACCTTTCTTTATGGATTAGCTCAAACCAAATTACATCTGAAAACATAAATCTTTGATAGAGATCATTTTAGTTGGTGAATGATACATTTTCCCAAAAAACCTTTAAATCCCTCCGTATCCATTACGATACATATGTATCAAAAAGGAAACAAACAACTTGCCGTCCTTGCGCTCTATCTAGGCGA
>JAGLMX010000014.1 GCA_023139785.1 Candidatus Aenigmatarchaeota archaeon
AAAGTAAACAAGGCTATGTTTAAGTATCTCTTTGAAAAACTGCAGGACGAGCGATACAAAAAAGTGTTTGAGTCATGGGTGAATCAAAAAAGGTGAAATTGTGTACCTCGAAATTGCAAAAATATTTTTGTCTGCTGTGTTTTTCAGGGCAACGAACCTCTTTGGCATTAAAACCACGTCGGTGTATCTTTCGCTGTCTATTTTTCTCATGTTTGCAAAGCCAGAAGCAAATATGCCTGCAAGCCTCTTGATAACAACTGCCTTTGCATTCACATTATTTGTCGCAGAAGGTATATTTAGAAAGATGATAAAGAGAAAAAGGCCTGATGGAAAAAACAGTGATACGCGAGGCGACGTTCCTAACGCGCTGAATATATTTCTGCCAATCTTTTCAATAGGATATATCTTCACACTCTTCAAAATAAATATATATGTTTCAACAATAGCTGTATTTGCACTCTATTTCTTGTTTAGGAGATACCCGATTCCAATAACAGCGTGGGGTGCGACATTTGCCGCCTCGGTGATTCATGCAATAATTTTCTCGAAAATTGCATTTCTTCTTAACCCTGCACTTTATGCGGTTGCATATATATTTCTAATACGCTTTTTCTTTGCAGCAAAAGATGCCTTTAGTATATCGTACAAGCCGCATGAATTAAAAGAAGGCATGACTCCTGCTGAAGCAATTGTGTGGACTGGGGAAAAGTATGTGTTTACAAACAGTATACTCCCAAGCATTATGGGGCTTGTGCGATATGGAATGGAACAAAAAGTATTTGGCAAGCGGGTTGTGGCATCTTTTTTCGTGCCCCTTAAAAAAGAAAACATAAATGAAATACAGAATGTGTGTGAACAATATGAGAAGCCAGTGTTTTTTGTGCAGAAGAAAACAGGGCTGATACCATTTCTCATTGCAGGGGCTGTTCTGGTGCTTTTTCTATAAAGCAGGTGCAATATCCGCCGGTTTTGAACAGGCACCGGATCTGTATGTGCTGCATTTTTTATCACGGCAGCAATTGTCATCCACAATTGGAATAAATACAAAGAATTTAAACTCAAGCGGATCCCAGACACCGGTGGCTTCATTGAAAACTTTGTATTGGCTGTCTGTTATTGTCACAAAAACCTTGAGGTTCTTTAAGACATACCTATGATAATACTCCATAGTGCATCCAGCTTCTATAGGCTCTATAACAGACCCCTTTGCACTGCCTGAATTAACTTTCTTTCCTTTGGTACATTCTCTAACCTTTTCCGAACAATCCTGCCGAAAAGAATACATTATTCCCGCCTTGTACTCATAATGCTCGAAGTTTTCAGACGCGTCATCGCATGTGTCCGGCGGGTCGCATGCCTCTTTATTCGGGTTTGTTTTAGGACAGGCCTCAAAGAGGTCCGCAGGTATTTTAATAGACCATGTTATCCCTGGTGCAGATAATATGGTGTATTCATCACTTAAATCGTTAAGCCAAAATTCTATTTTTTTTTCGATAGACGCTGCATCATAACTATTTGTTGTATCATCTTTGCAAATCTTACACTCGTCATGGCAGCCGTATTTGGTAATTCCCATCTTCGGATGTGATTCATCTTCAAGATCTTCCATCATTTCCCAAAGCCTGCGCTCCAACACCTTAATACCGCCTCGCGCAAACTTTTCTGCATACGTATAGAGCAGCCAGTAACGTATTTTAGTGGTTTCCTCTGTCATTCCGGATGATTGTATTACAAGGAGCTGATCATTCCCGAGATAGTCTTCTGTCTCGGACCTAATACCTGCTTCAGGCCATACAGAGCCTGTGAAACTGTAAGTATTTTTCCGGTATATGGAGCCCGCGAGTGTATCAATTGTTGTCTCACTTGGCTTTCCCGCGCTGTTTTCAGAAAGTGTAGTTTTCATTTCATTGTGATATGGGTTAAGGTTTTCTGTGAAAAGATTATTGGCATCATCAACTATGCTGTTATCATATATGGAAACAACAACCTGCTCAATCTTTGCCACTTTTCGGCCATCTCCGTCATCCCCTGTTGCAGTAAACTTCAATTCCATTGTGGCAAAAGTGCCGCTGATTGATGTAATCTTGTATAAATATAAGCCATCAGTTATTAATTTATCCGGTGTTCCGCCGGCAGGCTCCATTGCAAGGCACCCATTCCCGCACTCGACAGTAACAGAGCCCGGCTTAAGAAAATATATTCTTACAAGAACCATAAGAGAATACTTCTCTGCGTTTATATCTGCAATATACTTATCATGCTTGCTGTTTCCAAGAAGCACAAATAAGTTTGATGCAGAAGCTCCCTCAGGTGCATAAGGCTCTCCCACATAACTCAAAAAATCCTGTGGGTTGCTTATACTAAAATAAGGCACTCTTTCCCCGGTATTCCCGCACGTGGTCTCTGATGGCACAACCCAATAAGGAATTCTCTCTTCTGCTAACACCTCAAACCTTAATGATGGGTTAACGTCTGCAATATATGGCGGACCTCCAACTGACAGCGCATCTTCACTCAAGCCGCCATGAAGTGCAAGCTCACGTGCTGTTGACATTAAGGCGAAGAATGCAGCAGATTTCTCAAAGCCGTCTTTCAAAAGCTGTACTTCCTTGTCCTTTATTGCAAGAGTGTAATGGTACATGACTTCGGAGGCGTTCTGCGATGCAAGGGAACGCCATGCAATACCTCCGACAAGCACAATTACAAGAGTGCATATAATCAGCACAAATGAAACCATGTCCTCTGCTACTGCCTTTCGCTTCATTTTTCATTCACCTATGGATTTGGGCAGCAACTGCTGCCGCCTCCGCATAAATATTTTTTATCAGAAGAACTGCCAATGAGCCCGCAATATGTGTGTGGAAGGCACATATGTGTCTCCTCCTCTGTAGGGCAGACATCGCTTGCAGCATCCTCGGGGAAATTCGTGTGAAGAATAACTTCAGCCACCCCGCGTTCCTTGCTTGGAACCGAAATATATACTTTTTCTGTTCTTTTCGCAATGTCTGGCTCAAAATCAGATTCAACGAGATACTCATCAGCACCATAACTTGCAGAAAATTTGTAATTGTCAATTTGAACAGACTTCATGAATCTTGTGACACAATTTTCAACATCAATATTCTCGTCAATGCCATTGTAGTTCATTGCTACTTCGTCCGGCACGCCGGTTGCAAGGCCAACACCCAACACATACTTGAAGGGCGCTCCGGCCGCAGGCGCGCAAAGATTGCTTTCAAGCATTGTGAAAAGCACAGTGTCTCCCTGTGCAATTTTTTCAATGTACACTGTTGTCTGGACAACATTTGTTACTGAAGACAGGCTTACGATAATGCCTATTCCAAGGAGCACTGTATACACAACAAGAGCCACAATCGTTGAAATTCCGTGCCGTCCTGCCATAAAAATCACACAAATTTAAATGCTGAAATGTCAATTTCATTTAGTATGTCATCCCTGCATCTTTTGTCATGCGCGCAAATTCCGGATATGCAGTTCTCGTTGTCGCTACATGGCTGGCCATTGATAAGCTTTGCCGGCGGGTCTCGGTCTGCGCACTTGCCGGCAATACACAGAACGGATTTGCATTCCTGATTAACATTGCAGTTAGCTTCGGCATCCTTTGAGTATGTATAAAAACCCGGCTGGCATGTTGGATGTACTTGCCCTGCGCCCTTTATGCAGTTTTCGCTCCCGCAGTCATTTGTGGG
This sequence comes from Candidatus Aenigmatarchaeota archaeon, assembly GCA_023139785.1. Classification (GTDB taxonomy): domain Archaea; phylum EX4484-52; class EX4484-52; order EX4484-52; family B79-G9; genus JAFCBV01. The sequence continues at coordinate 3,711 of JAGLMX010000014.1, forward strand.
ATACTGATACGCATCTGCTATGCCATAGCCGTTGTCATCAACAGGGTCATTGTTAGATATAGAAACAAAATCGTCCGGCTCGTTCTCTGCTGTAGAAGTGCAGAACACATCAAGCGGATACTTTCCTAAAGAATCTCTTAAATCAACAAACACCCCGATAAACGCTCTGTGCTTGTTGCCGGAATAATCATTTAAAGCAACAATCTGCCCATAATCAGGCATGAAAAAGTCAGCTTCCTGTGGCTGAAAGTTCTTGAAGGTCCATTGATTACTATTGTCATCAAGATCATAGATTCCGATCCAATACTTCACAGCCCCATAGTTTGCACACGAAAGACACCCGTAATCCAAAGATATTTCTTCATCAAGCAACTCCATATCCAGCACAAATCTTTTTGTTTCATCCAGTGTTTCAGGATTTCTGCTCAGGCACGGAAGTGCCTGCGTGCTGTAATAAATCCCTGTTGCAGTAGATTCCTCTGAAATCTCATTTTCAAATGCCAACATGGCTGCTGTATTGCCGCGCCCTATTATGGCCGCAGCCACCAAAAGAAGCACTGAAATTATTATCATGATTGCCGATTTTACAGTCTCATTAAACATAGTCATCTATCCTGCAAACACGCACTCAGTAGGCAATATGGTGCAACAGGGTGCGCCTTTCTTGCATATAGTTACATGAGGTGTGCACCCCACAAGCTTTTTTGAAATGCATATTGTTTTTACCTCGCCGACAACGGCAGGGTCTACATTGGTTGCGGTATGAGGGTATGCAAAAAAATACGCTTCGTCTCCGGAACCATAGGTTACCAAAATCTCTTTTTCCTTGAGCGATATTATGAATGACTCACTTGTCTCAAAAAATCTGACGCCCTGCCCAACTGCAGATATTGCCGAGACTTCACTTGCAAATGATTTGGCTGCCTGTCTGGCAATGGTCTCTGCATCTTTTTGAGCACTCCATAGGAACTCGTTTGAAACCATAACGATCATAAACCCTGCTACCACCAAGCCCACTATTATGACCATGAAATTGCCTATTACAATTCCTTTTTTTGCCATCATGCACCAATTCCCATCACACAGCTCGCAGGGTTTGTAATACAACTATGAAGATCCATCACAAGGTGTGAAAGAGCACCCATTCCGCCTGAAACCAGATAATACATTGCCAAAAGGAATATCATAGATATCAAAAGTGCTATAATGGAAAGCGGTATTGGTGAAACGCTTGCTTTTTTTGGGTGAAGTGGTAGTGCCATGGAATCACGCCATCGTGCAACTCCGCTCAGCTCCGGGAACAATAGTCCACTTGCACCGGCCATCGCATGCATTACAAGCATCCTGATTAGCACAAGAACAATCTATGCAACATTTACTATAAATTTTGTATAAATAGTTTCGCGAAATTTGTGTGTCTGCTGAAATTTTTGCAGGGATTATGCCATCGAGGTCAATAGACCCTACAGCACTCAATTCTATATTCACTGTATGTGGACCAAGATCGTCGCCGTCTTCATTCAGTATAACCTCATATTCGAATATATCTCCCGGCAAAAGCTCAGAGTCTCCGACTGGTGCATTATCGACTTCATTAACATCTGACTTGTAGTGCTTCGTAGGGATTGGAAAAACTCCAACTTCCACAGAATCAAGAAGTGCAGTAAATTTAAGGTTCTCTGCCTTTATTTTTGGCTCGCCACTGTTGTCAATTTCTGTTGCAGTGTTCTTTATTACAACAATGACACTCATTTGATCATAACCAACCCACGCCAGAAAGAAGTCATCATTTAATTCATACGTACCTGTGTCTTTCAGCACTTTTTCCTTGGTCCATACTCCGCCTTTCTTTACGGCCATGTATGCATCAATCATATCCGACTTTGGCAGTGAGCACTCTGCTGTGTTGCTTAAGAGCATTGTGCAGCCAATAGTGCATTGCTCATCCCTAAGGCTGTATGTACATGCAGGGTTAACCTCATTCTCCCCGGCATCTTCCAATGAGGAAACAATATAGATTCCGGCATCAGCACCATCTGTATCTATATGACAGGCAGTTGCAGGGCACGTATATACATAGTCCTGTTTTCCTGACCGGCACATTGGGGCGTTATTTTGTCCGTTACCATCACTGTCAGTATATTTTATATTCACATCTTTTGCATAAACAGGATAAGAGATTGCAACTTCTTCTCCGTGTTCTGTGTAGGGCAGGGGAAACTTGTATTTCTCACCAGCGGGAGTAACTACGGCATTGCATGTTGCTTTTACAGAATCAAGAGTACATAGATCATAAGGGCCTCCTGACCGTATGCCAATCTCTATTTTCGCCGACTGGCCGTCATAGTTCTCTATATCAACCCAAGAATATGTTCCGTCTGTTGGAAATGTGAAAACAACGTCGTCTTCAGGAGAGTATCCTCCATCACGGTGTGGCTGTGGGCAGGACCAGCTAATATCTTCAAGGCCTATCACCGTATCAATTCCAACACCGGCATCAAATATTTTCTGTCCAAGATTATACAAAAACATGCTTGAAACATCCGAAGTTTCCTCAACATCTACATTTTTTTCAAATAACAATAACAATAGTTTGTATGTCTCTTGTTCCTTTAGTTTTGTTTCAATATTGTTTTTGTTTCTTTCGTAAGGAAGTGTTATTGTTATTTTATCATCCAAAATATCCTCCGCATCCGGAAAAAAACATAGCGCGTCGCCGTCATCCTCTTCAGCCGCCATAGCACACTCCAGTATGATATCCTCTGTGCCGGAAACAACATAGATTTTCCACTCTTGATCGTCAGAAGGATTATATTTACTCTTAAGCGAATCAGGCAATGTCACTTCAACAGTTCCACCGGGCACAAACACACCCTCAAATGAAGCGTATTTCGTATCATCTTCTGTTCCGCTTCCGGGTGTACCCGGTCCCCAGTCAGCAGGTGTGCCTGCAATTATTGTGCACATCTTAACTTTGTCTTCAGGAACATCACAATCGTCAGGGGGGTTAGGGCAATGCAGTGTGCAGTACAGGCGATTGTTTTCATAGTCATCCACAGCACTCATGGTCCCTGTTACAGGTCCGTCTGCATCTTCTGCAGCAGAGCCTGCGATTGTTATAGCTAATGCTGCTACAAAAAGAGATATTACACAAATTATTATAATGTGCACAAGATTAGATGTTCCTTTCATGGTATTGCCTCAGCCAGGGTATAACTGCACTCAACCATAAGTGCATGTAAACTCATCGCAACCTTCGTTTTTGTCATTCCAGCACTGGGCGGGGTATGCTGAAAGCCTGCAGCTGTCGCAAATAAGCTTGCATGTTGTTGTTGAAAGCGAGCTTCCGCCGCCCGTAATTGTCGGGTCTGTCTGGCTTTCTACATTCCCGGCAGTCCTTGAAAAAACGGTAATCAGCACCACTGCAACAACAAGTGAGATGACAAGGGCAATGATTATCCACATTGCCTGCTCTGTTCCTTTTCTTGATGTCATTCTCTTATCCCCCCATCCTCAACAAATCAGTAAAAGCATCTGAACCCTGGGTGGTCCAACTGTAAATAATGTATATCACAAGTGCTATCATCGCTACGACAATTACAAGAGACATAATTGCGTTTATGCTCATGTTACCTTTATTCATCAAAGATTATTGAATGGCAGGGTATTTATATATTTGAAAAAATCTAAGTACGTATGCGGAAAGGAGGCCTTTCATACTTTACGTATATGGTTGTCGCAATTGCTGTTTCGACAATAATATTGTATTTTTCTCACGCCACTTTTTTTGACGGTTCGTTTGGAGTTGCTGCAGCTGAAGAAGATGGAGAAGATGATGCTGAAGAAGACGTCTGCATTCAAACCTGTGCTACAGACCCTGGCTGCTACACCCTCGCCCCGGAAAATGCATTTACGACTGGAGATATATGCTGCGAGGCTTCAAAAAGCTGTTATGACTGCAATGCAGGTTATATGTGGAACGACGATACTTGTGTTGATATTCCGTTCTGCGTCCCGTTCAAGGATTGCGATGATCATCCCGGCAAGTGCGGAGAAAAGCTTTCTGATGGATGCACTAACACACTGGATTGTTCTGATTCCTGTGCAGCAGCAGAACTGTGTTGTTCCGGGCTTTGCGTAGATCCTGTGTGTTCTGCTCATGCTGATTGTGATGATAGTGATGTTTGTACTGATGATGCCTGTAGTGATCCGGGAACCTGCTCTGCTTCATGCTCAAATGATTTGATTGAGGTATGTATTGATGGTGATGGATGCTGTCCTGATGGCTGCGATGATAGTGATAATGACTGCGACTGCGAGGAGACATGCATGTCTTTGGGCTATGATTGCGGAACCCATACTGTTTGCGGAATTTCAACTGACTGCGGAAGCTGTGTGGATCCGGAACGGTGCAGTGTAACCGGTAAATGTGCTGTTGTTTCGCCTGTGAGTGTAACTATTGATGAACCAAGAGACGGATTAGAATACACACAAGGCAGTTTTATTCAATTTCACGGTTTTGTTCTTGGAGGGCAGCCGGATTATACATATTCCTGGTCTTCTGACAAAGATGGTGTCTTTTCTGTCAATCTCTGGGCAAATACAAATGCCCTTTCTGTAAATACACACATCATCACACTAACTGTTACAGATAACAAAGGGGTAAGCTCTTCAGACAGCATTACACTTACTGTTCGTCCGCTTGGCACTTTGACCGCCCAGATTGGTATGTGGCAGACAGAATTCGTTCATGGAGATATGATTTTCTTTGGAGTGGATGTGACTAGCGGAATCCTGCCATACACCTTTGTCTGGAATTCCAACCACGAAGGAGATTTTTCAATAGAGCAAGGGCCTACTGTTAACACCGGCATCCCTCCATGGACTCCGGGCACCCATACAATTACTTTTACAGTTACAGATTTTCCTGAAAACACAGCCACAGACACCATTGATATCACTATCACTGAAATGACTGTAAGAATTATGCCGCAGGATGGCAGACATTTTGTGTATAGCGAAAGTGTCGGATTTGTTGCAATGGTTGTTGGCGGAGTAGCTCCTTATGCTTATTCGTGGATCTCTGACTTGGATGGAATGATTGGGGCTGTTGACAACTTCCAAAGAGACGACTTGCAGGAAGGAGTTCATACTATTACAGTAACAATTGCAGACTCTAGTAGCCCTCCAAGAACCATAACCAAAACCATTCACATCCAGATTGATTCTCCGCCAGTTCTTACTGTCGCTATTGATAATCCTCTGGATAGCTTAACTTTTAAACAAGGCGAAGATGTTTCTTTTGAAGGAAGTTCTGCCGGTGGTGTTGGGCCTTATGAGTTCATATGGAGAT
>JAGLMX010000140.1 GCA_023139785.1 Candidatus Aenigmatarchaeota archaeon
GACACGAACCACTTTCTTGAAAAAAAGGATTATGTGCGTGCATTCGAGGCTGTTGTCTGGGCGTGGGCGTGGCTTGAGATTGGGAAGGAAGTTGGAGCAATCAAAGAAACCATTATATAGAACATATGATAAAGTATGCTGTATCGAGTAGCCGATAGCGGGATGTGTCTCGCTACATACACAATATCACCAACAAGGCTCTCTACTCGCTATTCAAACAACGGAGCCAATATCTATGGTCAACTGGCATCTTCTACCTAATGAGAAAAAGATACATCAGGCGTCAGTCTCAAGAAAGCTTTTTTATTCATACTATTTTGTTGTTGCCCTGTTTTTTGTTGCAGCAGTGGGCATTAATTTCATTGACTACCCCCTACCTAAGATGGAGTCATCAATTGCTCTTCTTGCAGGCGGGTTTATAGCGCTTTTTGCAGTTGAGCGCAAGCGGAGTATGGAAGTCATGCTCATAACAGATGAGCGCGTGCTTATACTGCGCCAACCCGATGGCGTGCGCGGCCCAATGACTATGGAATCCATACCGTTTGACAAGTTGTCCAATGTGCAGGTTGTGCAGACAAGAAAGCAGAGAATCTTGGGGACGGGAGATGTGGTTTTCAGGTTACCGGGAGAGGAGCATACTGTGACCGATATAGCCCATCCATACGAGATTGAGAGAGCGATTTATCGTATACTCGATATTGAAAAGCGCGCGGGTGTCCGACAGGTGTGATGTGTTTAGTACGCCACACTGTCTCGAATGGCTATGGGCGGCTAATTGAACGGCAGATAATGCAGGCAGTGTCTCGGTTATTGTTGCAGTGAATTCTTCATGCCCACCCATCTTAAACCGCTTCTGATTAATTAGGGATTGTCAAAGTTTGAGTGAGTATTATCTTTATAACAGTGTTTTGCCAACCATGAAATGTGCTTTCATGAAAAAACACAAGACTCCTTTTGCAGTTATCATTGCCCTAATTGTTATTACCGGAGCATATTATTTTCTTTCTCTAGAAAAGCCAAGCCAAGAGTGGTCGCTTGCGCATGACGGCACGTTTTCTTATCCTGAAAACAGGGGGCTTGTTGAATATGAGGAAATTATTCTGAATGATACTGCGGAATTTCGTCTTTCAAAAATAATATACGTGAGCAAGGGCGAGAAAATTTACGCGCTTCTTCGCGTGCCGAAAACAGGCTCCAAAGCGCCTGCCATGGTTATGCTACCCGGGGCTCTTGTAACAAAAGAGGGCCAGCAAAGAATTGCAGAGTTTTTCCAGCGAAATGGTATTGCAACCCTGACACTGGACGAGCGCGGCAACGGTGGCGAGACACAGGGCGGCATGACGGGCATGGAAGCAGAACATACGTCATATCTTAATGGAGTTGCGCCTGTGCCGCACCGGATGGTTTTTGATGCACTGCGCGCGTTTGACATACTACAAGGGCGCGATGAAATAGACCCTGAAAAAATCGGATTCTATGGCGAGAGCATGGGCGGAAGGTTTGCAATCATTGCAGCAGCACTTGAGCCGCGCGCAAAGTTTCTCATTGGTGTCAGCACATCCGGTTATGGGTCCCTCAAGCAGAGATTTGATGACGAGGGTGTTGCGCGCTTTTATGCATCAATTGACCCGGATTCTTATGTCGGACGCATTTCACCGCGAAATGTTGTTCTGGTACACGCAACAAACGACCCAATGGTGCCTCTTGAAATGGCAAAATCAACATATTATTACGCTAATAAGCCTAAACTATTCATTGAAGTGAATTCAACGTGCCATGGGCTTTGCGATGAAATGAAAGCGCAGTTAATGGCTGAACTGGACTGTATTCTGTAAAGAATGTTGATGATGCATATTTGTCCGTTAAAGCAACAAATCAACTACGCCTGTTTTTGCGCCTTAAATAAAGCCATACAGCAACCAAAAGCAGAAGCAGTGATATGCGTGTTAGTGGGCTTGCCAAAACCTTTGAAAAGAATCCTGTCGGAGTTCCTGAATCAACTTGCGCAAGTACTGTTTTCTCATCTGTCTTTCCGGTTAATTCTGCGGCAACAGTAACATTATTTCCGCCCGCTTTTGTGAATGCATAGCCAAACTCAACAACATCCCGATCTTTTATGTGCACATTTTTCTTGGTGCTTATGAGGTTGTCATTGACATAAAGTGAGACATCAATATCTCCTGTAGCTTCAACTGATAGCTGCGCACCTATTTTGATGTTCTGGTTTGCGATTATATTCTGTGGCAGATTTATGCTTTCAACAAACACGTCTGCGGTAAGCCTGAAAAGCCTCGTGGCTCCGGCATCTGTTCCGCTTATACGGACACTTATCTGGTGCATTCCTGCGTCAAAATAGCCAGTGTATGTGGCCTCAAAGCACCCGGACGCATTCAGGATTGATGTTGCAAGGATTTTGCCATCTATGTAAAGCTCTGCCATGTTTTCATTTGTGATGTTTTCTGTGCCGGCAAGGCATCCTGATACTGTTATGGGCTCACTTGCATCGACTTCTGTTGGTATGTTGATTGTGGTGAATCCTGCAAAGTCAGGCAATTCTGGCAGTTGCGTCTCGTTATCGACAAC
>JAGLMX010000141.1 GCA_023139785.1 Candidatus Aenigmatarchaeota archaeon
AACACTCACCATCTTATCTCCTTGCCTAAGCGCAAGCGCAACGTCCAGCCCTTCTACAACCTGCCCGAATACGGCGTAGTTGTCGTCAAGAGAGTGCGAAGCTTCAAGGGTGATGTAGAACTGGCTTGATGCGCTGTTCGGGTCCTGCGCGCGCGCCATGGCGAGTGCGCCTTGTATGTGGCGAAGATCAGGATGAATTTCAAGAGGTATGCTCTCAGCGGAGCCGCCTGTGCCGTCGCCTTTAGGGTCGCCGCCCTGTATTACAAATCCGGCTACATATCTGTGGAATGCAAGGCCGTTGTAAAAGCCGCTTTCAGCGAGCTTTATGAAATTAGCAGTTGTTGTTGGTGCTTTGTCCTCGAAAAGCTCAAGTTTTATTGTTCCCTTGTTTGTTTCGATTACTGCAAACTTGTTTGAAGCCATAGTATCATCTCCTGAAATATCTGTTTGCGTTGCGTCACTGGTTGTATTGCCTGTGCAGCCGAGTGCGAGCACAACTAGTGTGAGCGCGAGAAATGTGTGCAAAAAAGTTCCTGCAAAAGGGACGAGTTTTCTCATGCGCACTTATTGAAATGAAAATTATATATGCGTGTGCCTCCTTTACACTTTGCATGACTGGCAGAAAGCAGGTTCTTTTTAACAAGACCTGCAAAAAGATTATTTCAAAGAATGTGCGCTTTGCAATAACACCGCTACAGAAGATGCGCGGGCTGATGTTTTGCAGAAAGCCGGACTATGCGCTTGTTTTTCGAACCAGGTTTCCCGGGAGGGCGAGCCTTTCGATACACATGTTCTTTGTGTTTTTTTCAATAGATGTTGTATATCTGAGAAACAACTGTGTTGTTGATGTCAAAAAAGGAGTGCGCCCGTTTACTTTGTTTCTTTTGCCTGCAAAGGAGTCTGATACGCTTATAGAGCTTCCTGTGGGCTTAATTGAGAGAGGTAAGATATGTGTTGGAGATGTACTTGAGCTTAAAATAGTGTGATTTGCATTTGGGTTCTCTATTGAAAAGCCAGATATACAATAAGATATCTTTAAATAGATTATATTTCAAGCACATATGAAAAATCGAGTGTTTTGTACTGGTGTTTTTATTTTTTCAAACAACCCCAACGTGAAAATCGCTGTAGAAAACATCGCGTACATCATTGCAGGGATGCTGATTGCGTTTGTGGTGTATACCGGAATTGGATTTTTGCTTAGCACATCAGAACCATTGGTTACCGTTGTTTCGGAATCAATGGAGCCTACACTTTTCCGGGGAGACATGCTTGTATTAAAGGGCATAACATTTGATGCGATAAGTACAGGAAAAGAGGATGGCGACATCGTAGTTTATATTTGCCCGAACAGCGAGCCAAAGTGCCCTGACGGGGACAAGCTTATCGTACACAGGGTTTTTAAAAAGAATCCTGACGGGACTCTGACCACTTGGGGGGACAATAATCCGGCGTATGACCGCTGGAATGTACGACCAGAGTGGATAAAAGGCAGGATGATAATTCGGCTGCCTTATTTTGGATACCCACGAATCCTGATGTCGGATTACTTGAACATATAGGTGATGAAGAATGAAACTTTGCCAGAAATGCGGAAGCTTGCTTGCGCCAGTGAAAAACGGGAACAAAATAGAATTTTTTTGCCATAAGTGCAACAAAAAGCAGCGCGTAGACAAGGAAAGCGTTCCCAAGTTCACTGAAAAGATTGACCGCGCTCCACAGGACGAAATTCCGATTATCGAAAAGCAGACAAATATACTGCCGATAACGCATGAGGAGTGCCCTGAGTGCGGAAACAACGAGGCTCGCTGGTGGACTCAGCAGACGCGCTCATCTGATGAGCCGGAAACCAGATTTTACCGTTGCACAAAATGCGGCAAGACATGGAGAGAATACTCTTAAATAGAATGCAGGATACACTGAGTTTCATGGATTTAAGGCAGGTTCCGGCGCATGTTCGAAAGATAAAGGAAATAGACATATCCAAAGACGCGCGTGTTCGGATTCTTGGAAAAATATTGTCTAAAGCAGGAGACTCCTTTGTTGTTGAGGATGACACAGGAAATGTGTCTGTTTTCTCAAGCCCTGAGATTGTCTCGCGCTTGTATGACGGGCAGATGGCGCGCGTTTATGCACAGGTAATGCCTAATGAAGCAGGGTGCGTTAATCTGCGCGCAGAGTTGGTTCTGGATGCAACGGGCCTTGACATAAACCTATATAAGCTTGCGGAAAAAATGTGGATTGAGGCGAATTCCTGACGCAGTTGCTAAAAACAGGATGCGATTAGGCAAAAGGTATTATAATGACATTCAAGGCAGTTCTTGAAAATATGGGTATTCTTCGTGACAGCCTCGGGGCATTGTCTGAACTCGTAAGCGAGGGAATTTTTGTTGCAAAAGACACCGGATTAAAATTTAGTGCAACAGACCCTACAATGGTTGTCTTAATAGACTTTGAACTTCGGGCCGCTGTCTTTAAAGAATATGTGGCAGAAAAAGAAACCGAAATAGCAATAAACATTGACAGCCTGCTTTCTGTGTTAAAGCGCGCAGGGGCCGGAGAT
>JAGLMX010000142.1 GCA_023139785.1 Candidatus Aenigmatarchaeota archaeon
CTTGAAAAGAAAAACCACAACATAATCATAACCTCGCGCGAACACTCCCAGACAACAGAGCTTCTCAAGCTTCACAGCATGAAAAGCACTGTTGTCGGAACGCATGCAGGCGCATCTCTAATCAGAAAAGCGCTTTATGTGCCCGTGCGCATAGTTTCATTAATAAAAGGCCTTAGAAACGAAAAAATAGACGCCTGCGTTGTCCACCAGTCATTTTACGGCATAATTGCAGCAGTCTTTCTCGGCGTAAAAAAGCGCATCTATATTTTTGACAATGAAAAAGCGTTTTTTCAAAATATTCTTGCAATCCCTTTCGCAACAGAGGTGCTTTGCCCTGAAGCGGTAACACAGGACAGGATGTTTCTAAAAAAACTCAAAAAATATTCAGGAATAAAGGAAGCAGTATATCTTCACGATTTCAAGCCAGACAAAAAGATTATCCAAAAGCTAGGGCTTTCAGCAAAAAAGAAAATTATTGTAATGCGCCCTGAGCCATACTCCGCAGCATATTATTCTGAAGGCAAAAATGTGCTTTATCCCCTGGTAAAAGAGATTATTGAAAAAAAGAAAACCTGGCAGGTTGTTGTTATTCCGCGCGATAAAAAACAAAGAAGCGCATTCAAAAAAGCATTCAGCAAAAAGATTGTTGTTGCAGAAAAAGCAATTGATGCATTGTCCCTTATGGCTTTTGCAGATGCTGTTGTCGGCGCAGGCGGCACAATGAACCGCGAAGCAGCGGTTCTTGGAGTTCCTGTAATATCTATGTACAAGGGCAATCTTCTTGCATCAGACAAGTGGCTTATTGAAAAAGGACTTATGACCCACAAGGATGTTGTGTGTATGGAGAACCTGGATTTTTTAATTGAAGCTAAAAAGAAGAAAATAAACATCAAAAGCGGGCAAAAAGAGGTTCTTTTCAATATTCTGAAGTAAATATTGGATAAACAACAATCCTATTTTAAAAATGCGCAACGAAAATACACAGGTGATACCATTCTAATAGGCGAAGTATTCGGCAAGGCAGGCACAAAATCATTTGCGTTTAGGGCATACAAGGACGTGAAGAACCTTGACTTTGTTGCAATAAAAGGAGCCGAGGATAGCTGGGTTCTTTCCCAGATTGACGGCGTAGAGTCGCATCCCGACGGAAAGACAATCGCAAACTGCGACATTATCGGCGTGCGAAAAGGCGGAACTCTTTTAGGGCTTAAGACCCCTGTAAAGCCCTCGTCTTTAGTATACAGCGCAGACAAAAAGATCATACAAGATACTCTTGACCTCCCGAAAGGCGGCATTTATCTTGGAAAACTTGATGCAAACAAAGATGTTCCTGTATTTGTTGATGCAGGAGAGCTGGTATCAAAGCACCTCTGTGTTCTTGCGCAAACAGGCAGCGGAAAGTCATACGTCACAGGCGTGATTGTTGAGGAGCTTCTTGAGAAAAAAATCCCTGTTATTGTCATAGATTCACACGGTGAATATGTTTCACTTGGCACAGAAAACCAGAACCCAAAAGAAATAGAGAAAATGCAGGATTTCGGCATAAGCCCCAAAGCATACAGAGTGCGCGAGTACAGCACAGACTCAAGAGTGAATCCAGGGGCAGAGCAGATTACATTCTCTGACAAAAACCTTGAGGCAACCGAAATAGCATCCCTATTCCCTGCAAAGGCAAGCGCATCGCAGACAGGCGTACTTTATGCTGCGGTTCTTGAGGCAAAAAGAAAGGGCGAATACAACCTTGCAGACATAATAGAGATTGTAGGCGCAATGGAAGGCGCATCCAAGTGGACTGTAATAAACATGCTTGAGGTTGTCCGTGCAACAAACCTTTTCACCGACAACCCGACACAGCTTAAAGATATTGTCAAGCCCGGAAGCGCATCAATAATCAATCTAAGGGGCGCATCCCCCGAGATACAGCAGGTCGTGGTGCATCGCCTTGTTGAAAAGCTTTTTGAGCAAAGAAAAATAGGGCGCATCCCGCCGCTTTTTCTCATAGTTGAGGAAGCGCACAATTTCTGCCCGGAAAAAGAGGTTCGCATGTCCTCAAAGATACTGCGCACAGTTGCAAGCGAAGGACGAAAGTTCGGCTTCGGCCTGTGCATAGTTTCGCAAAGGCCTGCGCGTGTTGACAAAAACATTTTGTCCCAGTGCAACACCCAGGTAATACTTCGCGTAACAAACCCAAATGACCTAAAGGCAATAGCCTATGCCGAGGGTATAAACAAGAGCGTTGAAAAAGAAATAAGAAACCTCTCCACAGGAACCGCACTAATGCTTGGGCGCGAAGTGCCGCTTTTTGTAAACGTGCGCGTCAAGCGCACGAAACACGGAGGAGTAACCGTTTCTGTCACAGACCAGAAAGCAGCGGTTGACACAATACTATCATTCGACTGCCTTGAACAGGCAGCATTCAAAAAATACGGCAAGATTAAAAAAGTCTATTATCCTATCTGGCTTATCAAGTCAGCCGGTGGCGAGAACTTCATTGTTGACGGCATAAAAGGGAGGCTAATGCGCCATGAAAAAGGCTGGCTTGCAGG
>JAGLMX010000143.1 GCA_023139785.1 Candidatus Aenigmatarchaeota archaeon
ATTGAGGTCTTGCCGACGTCTTTGTCGGACGCGCTGAGTGAGATGAAGAAAAGTAAGCTTGTTAAAGAGGTTCTTGGGAAGCATCTTTTTGAAAAGTATATTGCGATAAAGACGAGGGAATGGGCTGAGTTTAAGATGCAGGTTACGGCATGGGAGCATGAGAAGTATTTGGATACTTATTAGTTGAATAAACCACCCCTGAATCTTTTCACTTTTTCATTTGTGAGCTTATTTGCTTTTTAAGAAAGGATCTTTCTTCGTTTCACTATCTGGAATGTCAAACGCTTTAAGTGTACGAATAATATCTAAATCAGAATGACCGATGGGGCTTAATTTTAACTGAATTTCTCTTCCTAATTTTGCGGTCACTAAGATTTCAATATATTTTAAATCAGCACCTTTTGATTTATCTTCCCTTAATAAATTATGAGTGACTAAATTTCTTCGTTTATTAAAAGCAGTTATTAAATCAAATATGTTTTTATCAATCAAATTGAGAACGAAACAAAGCTCTTTATAATTATGTAAATAATTCTTTTTTGTAAAAATGAGTTTAAATTTTAGTTTTGCTTTCTTCTCATTTTCAGTTTCCTCTCTTGTTGTATTAACGATATCTAAACCATTTTCATCTTTTTTATGTTTAATCAAATCAATACCATATTTATCTAATACTTCTTGCTCAAAAATGTGTGACTTAATTCGATACTTTAAATAAAGTTCAATAACGTTATGAATTAAGGACAATGCTTCAATAAAACATCTTTTTTTAATTGCTCTTTCAATCAAATCTTCTATAACAGATTCATTAATTCTGTCATCGTAATCAAAAATAAATTCATCCTCGGGGATGTCTACAATCATATCAACATCTCTTTCTTCTTCATATCCACAATTGTCGCAAGTAAACTTGTGGTTATGACCTGTCAAATATTCATCATAAGATGCGCTTTCTAAATCTCCATCATATCCTTACTCTATTAAACAACCTTCTCCCTCTGAACATTTTGGACAAGGATTTTGTAATCTTAATTCTTCATCCCTCATTTCGGCGTGTAAATTACTGAAATATCTCATATTGTAATAACCTCACTTTGGATTAATAAACATTTGAATTTTAATTTAAAAACGAAAAAATCAGGATATTATATGCGCAATTTATATTTTTTGTCTCAACTCACAAACCTTGCACACATTTCTTGAGGAAGGCTCACCGCATTTTTCACACTTGCCTATTTTGCCGGTTCCTATCTGGCTTTGGATTGCTGGCTGCAGGCGGTCATATGTGCGCACTATACTGAATTTGGTTCCGGGATATTTTGCTTCAAGGTCATTTACCACATCGCGCACTGACCACCTGAATGATTCGGATGCATAGGGGCATTCGCCAAAGTCTGCATCAATCTTCTTCAAAAGAACATAAAGTGCGCATTCTTTTTCGGGTATGTTTCTTAGGGGCTTTATGCGCGGGATGAAAGCATCTGTTTTTGCAATGAATGCTTTTGCGCCAAGGCGCGCGCCACGCAATATATCGCCGCGGATATAGTTTGCCATTATTGCCTGAGCTTCATCATCGAGGTTGTGGCCTATAGCCACCTTTGTTGCCTTGATTTTGCGCGCAGTCTTGTTTATCAGGTGGCGCCTGAAAACACCGCAGAAAGTGCATGCGCGAAGGCCTTTGCACGAGTTCTTTGCAACGATTTCATCAAGTGTTTTGCCAAACTCTTTTTTGAATGATGCTATGTGGAGCTTTATGCCGCTTGTCTTGCATGCCTGCTTTGCTTTTGCTACGCCTTCGCTTCTGTAGCCTTTTATTCCTTCATCAATGAGGATTGCAGAAATTTTGAGGTCTGTCCGCTTCTTTGAAAGGGTTTCAAGGGTTCGAAGAATGAGTAGGGAGTCTTTACCGCCTGAAATTGCGGCGGCTATGTGGTCATGGCGTTCTATGAGGCGGTTTTGCGCAATTGTTCGCGCAATCTCGCGCTCAGTTGCCCTGAAAAAGTGGCTTCGGCATAGATGCCTGCCTTCATAGCGCCTGTATGTGACTGCTTCTTTATCACAAAGGGAGCATTTCATAAAGACCCTTCGTTATATGCTTATTTAAGCATATTCTGCGAAGGTAAATGCGTATGCCTAAGCCAAAGTTCAGAAA
Source organism: Candidatus Aenigmatarchaeota archaeon (assembly GCA_023139785.1). Classification (GTDB taxonomy): domain Archaea; phylum EX4484-52; class EX4484-52; order EX4484-52; family B79-G9; genus JAFCBV01. The sequence continues at coordinate 2,150 of JAGLMX010000143.1, forward strand.
GCGCCAGACACGCAACAAGCCCGTATGGCAGACGGGAATCGCAAAAGAGCGCATAAGAATTCTTTTTATAGAGGCAGAGGCTCGCTTTGATGAGCGCCCTGACCTTTCTGACAGGTATGTTGAAATTGCCAGAAAAATAGGCATGAAGTATAATGTTTCTATTCCGCTGTTATTTCGGCGAAGGTTCTGCAAAAAGTGCAAAAAGTACCTGCGCGCAGGAAAGAACTCAAAAGTGCGCCTGAACTCCAAAGAAAAGTGTGTAAATGTCTTCTGCCTTGAGTGCGGGACGGTTATGAGGATTGGGTATTCTAAAAAGTGAATTGTTTATAAATTTTACAGGGCAATAGTTCTTTATGTCTGCCAGTGTTGTTGTT
>JAGLMX010000144.1 GCA_023139785.1 Candidatus Aenigmatarchaeota archaeon
ATGTTGTCAACAAAATTTTTGTAGACACCATTGGAAAATCTATGGCCACTGCGGCAATGGAAGCAACAGAAAAATACAGATACTCAAAAAAATACAAAAGCGGCGGAACATTTGGCAGCAACTATTCAACAAGCGGGGCATGGACTCCGTTCTTCAACTGGTCCTCAACATCACTATCAACAAAAGAGCGCCAACAACTCTACGACAAGTTCATTGCAGGGCACTACCTCCCAACATTCAACAAAGATATAATCGACACAAAAAAGTGGCTGACCTGCGGAGAGCCATGTCCCGGGTTGTGTAAAAAAGTCAGAAAAAACAAAAAGCACGACTACGAGACATATCACGCATTCGGCCCGAACGCAGGAATAATTGACCTTGACCACGCAGAATTTGTAGCAGATGCACTTGAAGGCGCTGGCTTTGATTCAATAGGTTTTGGCACAGTAATCTCATACGTACTTGAGTGCATGTACAAAGGCCTCCTCACACCGGAAGACTTAGGAGTCAAAGAAAAGCCAAATTTTGATGCAGAAACATTTTCAATGAAAGACTCAAAAGCCCATTCACGAATTGCCGCGAAACTGTGCCTTGATGTTGCATACAAAAGAACAGAGTTTGCAAAGATTTTCATTCATGGCATTCGACACGCATGCAGAGTTCTTTCAAAAAAATATCATGAACGCGAACAAAAAACAGGCATAAGCTTCTTCGACCTTGCAAATTATGTCCCGTTCGGGCGCGATGGTGTAATTGAGCCATGCCAGTACTGGGTGCCCGGATTTTATCTGCCCGTCACAATACAGGGAAAGTTTCTTACATATTATGACAAGGATTTTCATGAACCAATGAATCTTGCGCGCATTTCAATGCAGCAGGCCGTGCATGAAATGTTCCAGGAAAACACAGGAGTCTGTAGGTTTCACAGAAAATGGTCTGATGCCCTAATACCCAAACTCATCAAAGCAGGTTATGGTATTGATGTAGACTACGCAAAGCACTGCAAGCTTTTGCTTGTGCGCATGAATGAATACGATATCAAAGCACAGGCCCAGCCAACTTTCTGGGAAACTCAAAGAACCAAAAACGTCATACACGATTACATAAAAGAAGTTGTCTCTGTTTTCGGAGCAAGCAAGGAATCGCAGAAATGGCTTGATTTTTTTGATCGCACTCCGGAAAAGGCCGCTCGCGCATACTGGGAAGCGCTCTTTCTGGGCGTAAAAGAAGGATTGGAGTAATTTAGTCTACGCAATATAAGGAATTTCATGATCAATTTCACGAAAGCCAAGACCTCTCAAATATTGTGTTAAATCCGCCACACTTAAGTCTACAAGAAGTGTATCGTTCTCTTCAATCTTCAGCCCATCAACAAACCTTGAAAAGGCACTTGTAACTTCGTTAGCAGGGTTTTGCTCTTTTAGGGCTTTTACCGCAACGAAGTATTCGCTACGATATTCTTCTGCAAGACATCTTGCACTAATCAAACCTTTTTCGCTTTCCACAGCCATGCAAAACTTATTATACCGGTTAGACCAGTCAACAGACTTCATTTTATTTAAGTCTCTGATTCCGCTAATCTGAGCCACATCATTGTCTTCAGTTTTTGGAGGTTCAAAACAATAACGCACCACAGGATTTGTGCCATACTTGCCATGCGTGTAATACACATAGTCACTCATAACCCGATCTGTGCCCGGAATACTTACAGAAAGCCGTTTGAATATCACCATAACCACCGGAATATAATAACCTATCAAAATTTATAACATTTTGCACGCCGGGCACATTAAAGCCGCCTATCCAAAACCCCGTGCGCATCCGCTGCCGCGCCATCCAAAGTAATTTTGTTCGCACCGGAACCTGCGCGCGATAGAAACATCGCGCTCTCTGTTGTCACCTCTTCAGGCCTAATTTTTGCAGAATTATGCGCAGCAACAAGAGCATATGGATATCCCAAAAATGATAAATCAACAGAATTCTTTGAAAGCAGAGAAAGAACCTCATCTGCAAACTCCTTTTGCTCAATAAATATCTCAAAACGCATTGCATACCGTGAGGACTCGTGGAGCTTTACAAAGTGCATATCTGCCCTGTGGTCTTCATTGTTTATTTCAACAACAGGATGATAATCCCATGCACGTTTTACTCCCTCTTTTTCCATAGACAATATAGCACTCGCAGCAGGGCTTCCGGCATCAGTAAAAAGCCTTGACGTCTTTGCAAGCCCCGATAGTATTGCCCCTGACTTTTTGGCAGCATCATACGCGCGCTTTGAATATTCATTCTCACCAGTCATGCCTGTCTGAAGTGAGCCGTCAATTACAACAATATCTTTTACAGACAAATGATTCAGGACATACTGGGCAAACTCCCACTCAAGCATGCGCCTTGCAGCCGTGCATGCGCGCGAGACCTCTGCGCGAAAAATCCCTGAGCCAAGCGCAGGATCATAAGAATCAAAAGATAACTTCCTTATTGAAAAAAAACGGTCTTCAGTGTTTTTCGGAAAAAT
>JAGLMX010000145.1 GCA_023139785.1 Candidatus Aenigmatarchaeota archaeon
AACAAATAAGGAAGGGATGCCAAATAAAACGGCCTTAACAGAAAACTATCAAGATACTCGGCAGGTCCAAACTCAACTATGGTGTTTCTGGCAACTTTTAGGACACCATGAAACGTTATTTTTTTGTCTTTTTTCTTTCTTAATTTCATGTCTTTGTATATTATAATCCCATAGAAACCAATATTGTCTCCCCAAGTAGCCAAAAAAGCTGCGATAATAATATTATTCCATAAGTGCATAGCAATATTGGCAAAAGCAAGCCCTATCAGCAATGCTATGAATTCAGTAAAAGCATACCGATCAAACCATTCCCTTAACTTGCTCTTTTTCATGTACATACAATTATGCGCTCTTTTAAATAAAAAACTAATAAAGACCAAAATCCAATAAAACGCATGCCTAAAAAAGCAGTGCACAATAAAGCCCCTGAAACGCGCAGGCTCTACCGCTCAGGCAAAGACAAAATTCTTGGCGGCGTATGCGGGGGCATTGCAGAATACCTTAATGTTGATCCGGTTCTGATCCGCCTTCTTTGGGTAGGTGCAATCCTTATGGGTGGCAGCGGGCTTCTGTTATACATTATTGCATGGATAATAATCCCGCCAAACCCCGAACATAAGTGGAATTAAAATGCTTATGCCTTTCGGCTTCTCATCGGGGCTTTGTTAATCAGGCACACATCACCCACATTTGCACCATACATCCTTGAAAAATTCCCCATATTAATCGCAACTTCCATCCTGCTGTAAGAATCTTTCAGCATCAACGGCGTGCTCTCAGGAACATCACCAAATGTCTCGACAAAAGGAAGCTTTACTCTTTTGCCCCAGATATTAAAAACCACAATCTGATTTTTCTTTACACCAAATTTATCCCACATAGATTGCAGAATATTCAGATTCAGTGAACCGTATTTATTGACATGAATAACTTCTGCTTCAATAGAATCTTCTTTCATGCCAGCCTCATTATAAGGTGATTTAACAAGGTCTTCAAACCTCAATTTTTTTCCGAATTTTTCAATTGCAATTCCTTTTGAAAGATACGCAGCAGCAGGGCAAAAAATGCTTTTGCCGTGAAATATCGGCGAAATCGGTTCGCACATATATTTTGGATTTGTGATTTCAACTACTTTCTCACAACCACCAAGAAGATTTGCTGCGGAGTTTAAAACGCCATTATCAGGTCCAATCAAATAATCTCCCCTCTTTGCCTTTATGATTATCGCCCTTCTTTTTGTGCCGACACCCGGGTCGACAACGCAGATATGATACCCTACAGGCAAGGACTTCACAGTCTCCATTGTTCTTGAAGCAGCAGTAGTATTAAAATCAGGAAGCCCGTGCATAAAGTGAATCACATATGCGTTTGAAGAAATGTCAATGATAGTGCCCTCCATGATGCCAACGCCCTGACTCTGGACACCAAAATCACTTGTTAATGAGATAATCGGCTTTTTCATGCACTTATTTTGAGAACTCCGACATATATAGATTCTTAATCAGAAACAAAGAAAATATCCTTTTCAGAGGGGTCGTGCATCTTAAATTCCAGCCACTCCAGAAAAACGAATCAGGCGAGGATATGGCTATGTACATCACGCGGCTCAATCAGAAATATGTCTTCTTTTTTGAATGATTTTTCCACCCCCTTGATGCTTATTTTCCCGGAGCCTTTCGTTACATAAAGTATTTCCTTGATTTTCGCGTGATAATGCGGTTTTATTTCACCAAGAGCCTTTAGTTTTATCAAAACAAAGCGCGAATTATTCCCCTTTTCCTTGAAATCATGAAACCTCTATGAGACCCCGCAAAGGGCGGGGTTTACTTGGTTCGGTTTCAAGCTTTTCGAAAATCTGCTTCACAGATTTCCTGCATTTCCGAAATGCAAGAAATATAGGAAGTACATTTCTGAAATTCCAACCGGTAACTCTGCCCCCTAGGGCAGAGTTTCAACGGTTGTAAATCAAGAAATATCTGCACAGTATATCCTTTCTTCTCAACCCACTCAACTTTTTTGCAATCTATGTACTTCATTGAACCCACAATATCTGTATTGATTGTCCTTATAATATTTATTGCACACCCACCAAAACACTTATATAAGCACACTCTAAACGTTTACGCGGTCATAGAACCAAGTTATTTTTCTGACCTTTTCAATAAAATTGGAGATGATATGATGCCAGTAAAAAAAGGAGACAAAGTAAAAGTTGATTATACAGGAACATTTGACGACGGGACTGTATTTGACAGCTCTGAAAAGCACGGAAATCCACTTGAATTCGAAGTCGGAGCCGGAAAAGTCATAAAAGGGTTTGACAGCGCCATAGAAGGAATGGAAACCGATGAAGAAAAAGATGTTAAGCTTCAGCCGGCAGACGCTTACGGCGACCACGACCCACAAATGTTCAAGAAGGTGCCAAAAGACCAGCTTCCTAAAGAGCAGGAAATCAAAGTCGGAATGGTGCTTGGTGTCACGCTTCCGAATGGTGCGCAGATACC
>JAGLMX010000146.1 GCA_023139785.1 Candidatus Aenigmatarchaeota archaeon
CTATGAAACAACAGGCGCGGACTATGCTAGTGACGAATATTTCACAATTGAAAAGGATGATGTCCGGATAGATTACATAGCAGGCAATGAAACCTCCGTGAATAAGACAAACTACACAACATTTGTCTTGCGCCTTTGGGACACGGACAACAACAGCGCGGTTTCTGCACCAATTTCAACAATAACATTCAACATAACCCGCGATGGAACTAACTATCTGGTTGAGGGCTCAAACACCACAAATTCAAGCGGCTTTGTTGAATACAACTTTCAGGCATCATGTGTTTATTATCCCGGGAAGCAGAAGTGGCTTGCATTTTTGCCGTCAACAGACACCTATTATAAGTACAATGTTTCAGAAGAATTGAACGTCACATTAGATATGCTTTGCCCTGAATTCAACATAACAAATATACTTGCCCCGTCAGAGGCGTTTCAGTACAAACCCTTTGAGGTCAACATAAGCCTACAGGTTGTTGACTACAATGCAACAGATGCAAATGCAACAATTTCCACAGAGTCATGGAGTGTTACTCCGTCAAAGAACCAGCACTTCCCTGTCATAGAGGCTGGTGTTGGGCAGACTGTTTATGAGAATGTAATGTGGACGGTCAACGCCACAGGCATGACACCATACGATTACCCGTTTGTAATCAATTTCAGTGCGAACACAACAACGCCTGCATCAGAAGGGTTTTATTCAGATACAGACCAGGCTTCGGTGACTGTTTACCGTCTTTTGGAAGAGTCCTGCCCTGCTTTGGCAACAAACGGCACATCAGTCACAACTCAGCTCTGCTCGATAAACGCAAACATTGGTGAGTCTCTTGATGATTCAGCTTTCGAAGCTTTGCTTGCCCCGGATACATCTCTATTGTCTTCATGGGACTGTAGGGCAGCAGAGTACCGCGTGGCAAACATTACGGCAATATGGGAGGCAGAAGGGCTTGACAACAGCACATCTGCACGAGTTGAGGTATACAACGGAACATCATGGATTGATGTCAGCCACTCATCACCTGTTGGAATCAATGCGAGCGAGGAAAATGTATTTGTGCTTAACAATACTTTGTATGCCAGCGAGTCAGGATACTGCCGGGTCAATATAACCAACATAGGCATGTTTGGCCTATACATAGATTATCTTTCTCTTGAGTCCTATTACCGCACCACTGCAAAAATACTGGACATTGATCCGCAAATAGGCGGTGCTTCAACAAAAGGAATAGAGCCTTCTGAAGAGCTTGTGAATTTCACAATCACAGTTGACAACTATCTGAATACATCATACGCTGGCTCAACATTGACACTGAACATAACAAATTCAACAGGATATATTGTCAATTCATCGCAGCAGGCTTTCACACTCGAAAGAAATACAACAACACAAAGAAATTTCACAAACATAAACACAACCGCATGGAGTGAGGGCATATATGCACTCAACGCATACCTTGTATATGGTTCATACACAGACAACAGGGCAGAAAGCATTGTGTTAGGTTCTGTCAAAGCGCACGCACAATCAGACACATATGCATGCGAGGGAAACACAACAGAGTTTACTGTCATAGTTTACCATCCCTTTACTGACACAATATCATACAACGTGACACTCGATACACCGGGTTGGGGCTACACGCCAGCGTGGCAACAAATCAATGCAACATCTGCCAAAAACTATACAGTCTCATTCAACATAACTCCCGGCTCTACAACAGAAAACATTACAGCTGTTGTCAACTACACATATCCGGGCAGCATCCAAAAGAGCGTTGAAGACAACAAAACCATTGAAGCATCAGCCTCAACATCCGTTCTTGAAATCATAAGAGAGACTCCCGGGATTCTTGCCGCAGACAGGGTGTTTTCATCACGGCTTGTGGTTCACAACAAGGGATGTGCCGCCACTATTGGGACAACAACACTAATGGAAATTGTTGGTTCCGGATGGACTCCTGCAAATCCTGCTGTGCTCGGGGATGTACAGGAAATATCCAGCACAGTTGATCTTGAAAACAACCTTGTTACATGGCAGTTGGGCCAGATACAGCCAAAGCAGTACGCTATTGCAGCGTACCAGATGAAGTCCCCGCCAACATATCCGACAACAGGCACGCTCAACTGGAATGTTTCATGGGAATCAAAACAGATGCAGGAAGCATCATTATTTCGTATGCAGACTTTCAACTACACAGGCGAGTCACACATAAGCTTTGACATGGAAGCATGGCAGAAGGATGAATATCCATGGACAGAGAACCGAAGCATGCAGCCGAACATAACATACAATTTTTCACTCAAGACAAGAAACGTTGGCGACACCCAAGTAAGTTCAGGGCAGTGGAATGTAACACTTACAATCCCTGCAAGCTGTAATGTCACTGAAACAACAGGAAGCTGGAACTCCACATCAAGTATGATTACCTGGGAATTGCCTGCACTTGCAGTACGGTCTACAGAATACCTGAACTTCACACTCAACTGCACGCTTG
>JAGLMX010000147.1 GCA_023139785.1 Candidatus Aenigmatarchaeota archaeon
CTGCAATAATTGGCGCGACCACTGCTGTATGCTCTGATGTGATGCCAAGCCCGTAACTCAGGTATGCAAAAGCATTAAGGCCGGAAATAGCTAACAGGAGTTTTCCAAGCCCCACGGGAAACCGCATACTGCGCCGCGTAACCCCTGAATATGCCAAAATGTAGCCCGCAGAAATTGCATGTATCAGAAAAAGCGGAATAAACCATCCGTGTTTTTCAACAAGAATATCCACAGGAATAAAATAAATTCCCCACCCTAAAGCCGCAAGAAGGGCGTACTTCACCCCGTTTGACGGGCTTGAAAAATTCAGTTTTCCAAGGTCACTTAGTCGAAATGACGTCATGACACCCCCTGCTATTGCAAAAGCAACCCCCGATGCCTGAATGAATGTCAGAGACTCTTTAAGAAGAGTTATGCTTAGAATGACTGTGATTGCAGGCCATGAAAGCGCTATCGGGCTAACTACAGAAACCTTTCCAACCTGAAACCCCTTGTAGAATGCCAGCCACGATATGACTGTCAACAGGCTTGCAAAAAGAAGCAGGCCAACCACACTCCATGAAAGAACAGGTATCCCGAAAAAAGGCGCAAGAGGCAGGAAAAACAGCACACTGAGTAGCGCGCTCCATAAATACACAGTGAATGTCCCTGCCTTTCGAACAGCAATTGCACCAAAAAAATCAGCAGCACCCCAGCCAATCATTGCGATGATGCCAAAAATGATGCCCTGAGAAATATCCATAAGCAATATTACTTCTTAATCTTCTTTAGCCTGAAAACGTTCTCGCGCTCAATTTCTTCAAGCCGTAGCGCTATGAACGCTGCCTGAGAGCTAAGTGTGGGGAGAACCTTGAACTCAAGCGCATTGACCCTGCGCTTTGTTTTGTCAATTTCGTCAAGAAGGCGAAGCATTGTGGTCTCTGCCTCTGCTGCCTTGAGAATTTTGTCAACAACCGTCTCATAAGCGTATGCGGCTTCATCAATGCGCGCAGAACTGCCTGCAAGGCCATATCCGCGCTCGTGGACATGGCGCACGATGCTTTCGGAGCGTATTCGCGGCACAACCACGCCCATTATGTTTTTTGAGCCGACATCAACAGGAGGGGCTGCATGAACTGCCATAGCAGCAGAGTGTACGGACGGCGAACCGTCAAGGGCTGCGGCAACTGCAATTTTGTCCTCAGCAGAGATGTAGTCATCTACAAGCTCGCTTCGTATGTTTTTTGCGTCCTTAAGTATCTCAAAGAACTCCATGATAAGGCCGTCGCGCTTTTTTTTCAAAAGGCTGTGGCCTGACTTTGCGAGCTTTATCCTCTTCTTGAGCTTCATAAGCTCAGAGCGCGTTGGTTTTACGTCTTGTACCAAGAAAATCCACACCTTTATTTCTTAGTCTCCTTTGAGTCTCTGGATGCTGTGCTTTTATAGCGCTGGTCCTTGAATTTGGGCGATATCCTTGTCAACATGTCTTTCGGCATCCTGCCAAGAAGATCCCATGATATCTTGAGTGTCTTGTCTATGCTTCTGTCATCGCGCACTCCCTGCTTTACGAATTCGTTTTCAAAGTTAGCTGCGAATTTCAAAAGATTCCTGTCTCTTTCGGAAAGCGCTTCCTCTCCGACAATTGCCACAAGGCCGCGAAGGTCGCGTCCCTCTGCATACATTGCATAAAGCTGATCTGAGACCTGCTTGTGGTCATCGCGCGTCTTTCCTTTTCCGATTCCAAGGTTCATAAGCCTTGAAAGGGATGGCAGAACGTCAACAGGTGGGTAAACCCCTTTCTGGTGAAGCTCACGCGAAAGCACAATCTGGCCTTCTGTAATGTATCCTGTAAGATCTGGTATTGGATGTGTTATGTCGTCTCCAACCATTGTAAGGATTGGCAACTGCGTCACAGAGCCTTTTTTGCCCTTTATCATTCCTGCTCTCTCGTAAAGCATTGCAAGATCTGTATACATGTATCCGGGATATCCGCGTCTTCCCGGAACTTCTTCTCTCGCAGCCCCGATTTCACGAAGTGACTCGCAGTAGTTTGTCATATCTGTCAGTATGACAAGAACATGCATATCATGCTCATAAGCAAGGTACTCTGCTGCTGTAAGTGCCATTCGTGGTGTTACGAGCCGCTCTACAGCAGGGTCGTCTGCAAGGTTCAGGAAAACAACAGCTCGCTCGAGCGCACCTGTTTCCTCAAAGTCGCGTATGAAACGTTGGGCTTCCTCATTAGTAATACCCATTGCTGCAAAAACTACAGCGAATTCGCCCTTTTGCCCGACGACTTTTGCCTGTCTTGCAATCTGAAGCGCAATCTCATTGTGCGGAAGCCCGGCTCCCGAGAAGATCGGAAGCTTTTGTCCGCGGACAAGAGTATTCATGGCGTCAATAGTCGAGACACCGGTCTGTATAAAATCTGCCGGCTGTGAGCGCGAGTAAGGATTTATTGCAGCACCTGTGATATCCATCTTTTTGTCAGGTATTATTTCCGG
>JAGLMX010000148.1 GCA_023139785.1 Candidatus Aenigmatarchaeota archaeon
TCCATTTCATTTTTGTTGGTCTTTATCTAGTTTGTAAAGTTCTCCGGCGTGCATTCAGTTCGTGGTTAGTAAATCAAGTTCGTTCTTTTGATACACGGGATACGAACCGCAAACTTTCCAAAGAGCGAAATCGTCTGATATCTCCAGCATTTCAAGAGCCTCTAACAATTTCTTGTCGTCCCTGTGTCCAAAAATATCCATGTAAAATGTTAAATCCTGCGGCGGTTTTTCGGGAAGTGATTTTGCCTCACAGCGCTTGATACTGTCAAATCCATTCAACTCATTCACAAGATTCTCAATTTGTTCGCTTTCTGTATCGGCGTCTAAATCGCAGATAAAGCTGACGTTGTTTAAATCGCCGTTAGGAATGGATTGTATGTAGCTCATGCTGATATCTTTTTCAGCAATTACGCCTAATGCATCGTATAGAAGCCCGGATTCCTTTGCTCCTGAAAACTCAAACTCAAGCTGGGTGCCGTTATATTCTGCACGGGTTTCTGGATTTGGTTTGGCTGTCAGGTTCGGTATGGTTTGCATGTATGCAAGGCTTATTTCCCTGTCTGCAAACTCTTCAAGCAGGTTATACAGAAGACCTGACTTGCCCATATTTTCAAAACGAAATATGACTGTTGTCTTATCATCTCCCGTGGGTTTCGAAGACTCTTTTCCAAGGACAACAAAGCGCGTTCTGTTGTCTTGCTCGTCTTGTAGGTCATAAGATATGATTTTTAGCGCACCATCAGACCTGTATTTTTCTGCTGCGCTTTTTGGAATTATTGCAGCGCAAGAGGTATCGCCCGATTCCAATAGATATTTTGATGCATCGCTGGTTGAATCCACAGGAATTTGTTCTGCCTGAGAACAATATTTCTTTAGATTACCCAGACATTGCTGTAGGGCCTTGTCCTTTGAGAGCACCTCCGTTATTTTGGAGCCATCATCAGCATCATACTCTGGCAAAACAACGAGGCAATGTTCTATAGGCAATTCAACTTCTCCGCAAATCCGGGCATCATACTCTTTCAAACCATTCAGCGTTTCCGCAACCCATGCTGCATCGCGGGTTGAATTAAGAAGAGGTGCAATTGCAGTATCTACGGCTCCTATATCCACGGCCTCAAAACAATTCTTGATTGTGCCGCAATACGCTGGTGTTAGAGTGCTCAATTCTTCATTAATTTCTGCATATGTTTTCCAAGCATTTGAACTAAATGATCCATCTGCACCTAAAATTGATACTTTATTCGTCTTCATAATTCGCTTCATCTCTCATTCGTTAACTTCTAAGTACTATTGCCTCTTTCATTTAGACCCTTACCAAAACAGCACTATTGAGCGGTTTTCCGTTGCATATGTCTTCATAATGAATCGAAAGCAAACGAGGATCAATATCAAGCTCTCGTGCAATATCTGCCTTGTTGCCATCGACTATAGTTACGCCAATACATTCGTCATAGCATGCAAGCTGCACCAAGCATGTTTTCTCACCACGGACAAGTTTGTCCAAACAGTAAATATCGATATCATCCAACGGAACATAATAAACTGATTCACTTGAACGCATAAACCAAACCTCCTTTCATCACATTCACCAAAAGTATCTCTAGCTAAAACACAGCGCCCCTCATCTCAAAACTCGCGTGGCGGGGGCTACATAAATTCAAAAAAGAAAAATTCGAAGCCGGAACTAAGTGCAAATGAATCTTTTGAAAAAATTCCTGAGGCTGAAGAAATGTTGTTCAAATTCCGAATCAGCGTATAAAGTCCAAGGAATCACCGTTTGTAGTCCTATAGATTGTAGGCAAGGTTTATAAATATTTGTGTTGATTACTTATTAGTGATTTTTATGTCTGAGCATTGCGGTACTGGTGATTTTTGTGGATCTTCTTATCCTGTTATTGGTGTATTTGAAGAGAAGGGGTATGGAATAGTCAGCAATGAATTTATAGAGGACGAAGAAAAACGCATCGTTGTAATGAAGAAGCCAGACGATTCTTCGAAAATTGCTCTTATTTTTAATCTTTCTGGGGGTTCTGCCGAATTAGACCAAATAGGCATAGAAAACGAAGGCGAAATCCGCTATGTGCGTCCCCGCATTAAAACATCTTATGTGATTACATCTCTTGTCAAGGCTTATGAGGGACTAAATGATCCTGTTCAGTAATATCGTAGTTTAGTGGTTTTTTCTGCAACCTATTTAAAAATTAAAACGTGATGTGTTCTATTGGGATTTATTGACTTTTTTGTCAAAAGTCATGAAATGAACCCGTTGGCAACGTTTATCTCGAAAACATCTCGTGGTGAAGTGTTTTCAAGACTCCACAAATGCCGTTGGTTAGGCTTTTCAAGCTTCTTCAAACGAAGTTTGAAGACATTCGAACGATAGTGAGATTGTTTTAATGGCTCGCACCAAAATCATAACGAGCTTGCCGATTTTGGGCTCGCTCATTAAAAACGGTCC
>JAGLMX010000149.1 GCA_023139785.1 Candidatus Aenigmatarchaeota archaeon
CGAAGTGGCTTCGGGTCACGCGTTTTTGAGCCGCATGAAGGACACTTGTCCTGCAACGTATATTGCCAACATTCAGTGCATCTCATGATATGGTGTGCGCCCATATTAGTCACACTACGATTTGTCCCGTACGAACTCTGCTTCTCCGCCAGCCTTTGTTATTGCATCTATAATTTTGCCGTTCACAGTATTTATTGATTTTTCGCAATCAATGTAGTTCTTCGCAACAGCTTCAATTTTGTATTTTGGCGCCCCGACATACGACACCGTCACGCCTTCAGTAGCATTTGAAATTATCGCCTTCTTTATGACATTTATGCCATCTGTTGCATATGATCGAATTATGAGTTTTCCTGTTATCGAAACTTCTTTTGGCTTGATGTTCTTTTTTGCGAAGTCTTCAACTTTCTTTGCCCAAGTAGAATCAATACCTTCTTTTTCAAGCTCTGTTGCCCCAAATTCCGCAGCAGCCTCAAATGCAGAGTAAAGATTCCCGAACTTCTTCTGCATCTCAAATCCGCATACCTTGTATGCCTCTTCTTTTGTCTTACCGAAATCTTCCGCAACAAATCCAAGTAAGTTATCTGCCTTTTTCTCGTTCCTGCTCTCCGTTATCTTCGCCCTGCGAACAGATGGTGAGACCCGCTTAATTGAAAGATTTATATATCCTCTCGCCAGATCAATTGCAGTCACCTTAGCAACTGTTTTTTGGCCTACGCTCACAAAATCCCTTATGCTTCGCACCCATGTGCTTGCTACTTCAGAAATATGTATCATACCGGAAATACCCTCGTATTCATCCAGATTTGCAAAAGCACTGTTAGGATTCAGGGACTTAACTGTAATTAGTACGTATTCTCCTTCTTCAGGATATTCTTTATAGCTTGGCATAATAATGACTCCTTTGCAGGCTTGTCAACTAACTATTCAAGAATTTGTATGACTGTTGCTGAAACGCTGCATTCCCCGCCAGTGTTCTTCGCAAGAACATCTTCGCAAACAAGGCACTTTACTACCGTTGCAGGCTTGCTGAATATGTTCTGCTCATTGTTACACTTCGGGCACTTTACCTTAACGAATTTGCCTGACATAAGCATATCACTCCTTTGCCTCAATTTCAAACTTCTTTGCACGAATCGGATTGTTTCCCTGGCTCTTTTTACCGCAATCCTTGCACTTGTACCTTAAAAGTATTTTTTGAGACGTCTTTGCACCATATTTCACACCATTTTGAATAAGTGGATAAGGAGAGCCACCATAGCCTTTGTTGACCTTTTTAAGCCTGTACCGGCTTCCGGCCTTCAAATTGCTTGTTTTTCTTCTTCCACTTGTCTTAACGCGATCTACGGTCTGCTGTGTGTGTTTTTTACACGAAGGACAATAGTGCGATACAGTTTTTGGAATCTTGATAATAACCACCCTACGTTTAGAGAAAACGTGTAAATAGTGCCCAAGCAAATTTTATAAAGGTTGTGTGGGTTTTTGTGCACAAAACACGCTTATTCTCGTCTTTTTTTTGCCTCCACAATAGGGCCTGCTAAAATATAGTAAAGAAATGGGAGTATAAGAAACTTGTTCGGGTCAATGAGCATCACCACAACAGCTAAAAGTGCAAAACCAAATATGAAAAGCGACATATTCTTAGTCCTTATGCGCTGCTTGAAATTTGGATATCTTACATTTGACACCATCAGGTATGATAATGCAAGCACCCATATTGCGAGCTGATTCGATGCAATATTTGTGCCCGATAACACCAGCATTGCAAGAAACGCACCAACAGCAGGTATCGGAAGCCCAATAAAATACGGCTCAGGTCCTGTAATGTTAAAACGCGCGAGACGTAGTATACCGCAGACAACAACGCTTGATGCAACAATCATTCCAAGATAATTATACTGCTGGAACCACTGCACATATACAAGAAATGCAGGGGCTGCTCCAAAAGAGATTGCATCTGCAAGAGAATCCACCTCAACTCCAAAGTCACTCGTGACCCCCATCTTTCGTGCAACCCGTCCGTCCATGGCATCAAATAGCATTGCAACAAAAATGAGAATCGCTGCATCAGAATAAGCGCCTCTGGCAGTATGTATTATTGACAAAAACCCAAACAGCGCATTTGCAACTGTAAAAAGCGTCGGAAGGCCTGTGCGAACTTTAACAGAGGCTGCGCGCCTTTTTCCACCAGTCTTATACTTGTAGGACATAGACTCTCAAGAATACTTCTTCTTACGTCCTTATATTTTTAATCGAAGTAAAACGGTCTTTCCTGCAAAAACCCGCTCTCCCTTTTTTACAAGAATTTTTTCCACTTTTGATTTTGGCACAAAAACATCTGTCCGTGAGCCAAAACGAAGCATCCCTATTTTCTGCCCCTGTAAAATCTTGTCGCCCTCGCCCACCCATGAAACAATGCGCCTTGCAACAAGGCCAACTACCTGAACAAC
>JAGLMX010000015.1 GCA_023139785.1 Candidatus Aenigmatarchaeota archaeon
GCAAGTGCCTGCTCGCTTGTACCGACCAAAAAGAGCCTTTCATTTTCATCATTATTCTCGATCTTGTAGATATCTTCCTCACCGGTAGGCAGAAACCCCGCCCCCTGCATCACGCGCTCGCGGAGTATCATTGGTGGTATGGTGAGAGTAAACCCCTCTTTTGCAAGGATATCAAGTGCGTATTGCACCAGGGCAAACTCAAGGCGAACAGCATCATTTTTTAGGTAATAAAACCGTGCTCCTGCGACCTTTGCAGCGCGCTCTATATCGAAGAGGTCGAGCGCCTCTCCAATATCAATGTGATCTTTTGGCTTGAAGTCCAACTCAGGAATTTTGCCCCATTTTCGTATTTCCTTATTATCATCCTCGTCTTTGCCCGTCGGGACACTTTCATGAAGCATGTTCGGCAGCTGTAGCATGAGTAAATCAAGCGCATCTCTCACATTTTCTGTGTTTTTTTCAGCATCCTCAATCTCTGAAGCGGCTTTGCGCATAGCGTTTATCTCTTTGTCAGCGTTATTTCCCTCTTTTTTCAGTTTTGCAACGCTTGCGCCTATATCATTCCTCTTTTTCCTTAGTTCGTCAGTCTTTTTCTGAAGTGTACGCCATTTTTTGTCTTTTTCAACGACGCCATCAAGAATTTTAAGATATTCCGCATTATTGCGTCTCTTAAGATTCTTCTGAACCTCTTCAAGGTGTTCTCGTATCAGCTTTATGTCAATCATATAACTCTATATGCCGTGCAGAGATTTATATTTTCTTCTGTAACTGTCGTCGGTACACATGCCACGCAGCTTTTTTGAGCGATTTTTCCCTGGATTTGTAACAAAGGACGACCTAAAGGCGTCTCAAATAGCCTCATCTGGCGAAATTTCGGCACTTAGGCAGTCAATTCTTAATGAACAGGGACATGTTGACAAAAATCTTCACATTTTAGCCGCAAAACTGGGCGAAATCGAAGGAAAACTTGATTCTTTTTCTATGAAAAGCACACCACCGGCACAGACCCGGACTTTTGAGACACTCACGCGTCTTACTGTCCAAAACTACGAGGATCTAAAGAAAGAGCGCGAAAGAACCGCAGAAGTTGAAAAAAAGCTTTCAATAGTCTTGTCCTGCCTGGAGACGGGCTCAACTAAACTAAACTCAACTCAACTGACTCAACTAAACTCAGTAAACTCAACTAAACTCAACCAAAATCAACTAAACTCAACTATTGTTGAAAACAAAGCCATGACTCTGGTGACAAGCCATGACAATTCGTTTGAGGGTCATGAGGGCACAGTCATGCCCGAATTCATCGCGAGCACAAAGTTAAAATTGACTCAAGGGCACTATTCCGTCCTTTTTGTATTGTACAACATCCAGGCAGATGCCCCCGAAAGGGCTGTTTCAATAAGGACAATTGTAAAAGAGATATATGGGCCAAAAGCAGGGCATTCAAAAGAGTCTTTTTTATCAAGAGTCATAAGAGAACTTGCTAAAAACGAGCTTGTTGTTAAGGGCCCTAGAGGCAGGACAACGCGCGTATATATGTCTAAAGAAGGAATCGCGTTTTCTGAAACGCACATATTGAGTCGGAAAGCGGTTCAGGAATAGATATTCTTGTTTTTTTGAGGAATTATTGGGCACACAGGTCGGCTAATCACCAAGCCCCGCAAGTTTTTCAAAAATAAAGTCTCGCACAACTTCAAACGGCGGCAGCTCTTCAAGAACAAATGGCCTCATTTCAGGAATCCACAGGTTTTCTGTTTCAGATATCTTTCTTTTGATTTCATCTAAATCAAGAGGCATTTCAAACAAAGCAAGCTTATTTCGAACTAGTTCCTTCTTCGGTTCAACAAACCTCAAAAGGAAAAAAAGGTCATAGACATCGCGCACTTTATCGCGCGCAAGAATTGCGTGTATTTTTTCAGCAAGAATTTCCTGTAGTCCAAGCACCTTAAGCGAAAAGGGCATTAGGTCGACGTATGGTGGAACATAGTGCTTTACGTCGTGGCCAAAGACTCGGTTTTTTTTGAAAATGTCAACCCGTATTGTGGTGCCTTTTGTCAGGATTCCGGAAAAGGCTATTTTTGCAAGATACACATCTTTTGTTTCTCTTGTGTTTTTTATTGCCGCGCCCGTTTTTGTTGTAACCTCGCTTACAATACGGTGTACATCTGTATTTTCAAGTGATGAAAAATCAAGGTCCTCTGAAAATCGCGGCAGCCCATACAGTTTGTAAAGGGCCGTTCCTCCCTTGAACACAAGCTTGTTGGTTTTTTTGTATGTATGAAAAAGAAAAAGATCCTGAAAGTAGTCCTTTTCAATGTGCTCTTTGTTTGTCAGGCCCTTTTTCTTCGCAACAGCCATAAGCATTTCTTTTGAAATCATAGAATCAGCCCCCATTTCTTGTTTTTCTCTGTTTTATTTTTGGCAAGCGGGTCAAGAAAAATGTATTTTTTGTTCAAAAGCCCCCTAAGCTCCGGAAAAACATTATGCCCGCGTGATTCAAGAATATACCCCATTCTTTTAGCTATGCTGCTTTTTTTGATTTTTTTGATGTATGCCAGCATGCGCGTAACATCGATTTCATTAAATGCATCCTCGATTGCAGCAAGCGGGGTGTGCCCAACAGAATCTATAATGGCTTTTTCAGGGCTTGCGACATGGATTTTGAACCCAAGGTAGTCTTCTGTTTCAAAGCCAAAGAACTGTTTTGTGTGGTGAAACGTTATTTTTTCAATAAATGAGTATTTTCTTGTTATCTTAGAGGTCATGCAGAATATTTCGTGTGGCAACTGTGTTGTCATCTGGTGATACGAAAGCGCGGAGGCACCGGAAATGTAGCTTGGGCGGCAAATGTATGTTGCGATAAGAAAGGCATCTTTGTGGCGGGTGTAAAGGTCTTTTTTCACCCGCATTATTTTTTTTCTTTCAACAAGGCGTCTGATGACCTTTTTTGCATAGTCTCTATTCGGGACGATTTGGGACACATCTGATAGAGAAAATACAGGCACTTTTGCAAATTTTTCCAGAATTTCTTCATTATACATAATACTTCTATTTAACGTAAGTATATATAAAGATATACTATCTGTTAACAAAAGTTCTTTTGTGTATTTTGCACCACACGTAGTGCACAAATCAACGTATTTGTTCTATAACTTTTCAGAGCATTGTCAAACATAATGGACAAAATACGTAAATAGTGTCCCTTTGAATACGCGGCTCTCTGGAAATGACTGTTCACGCAATCAGCGCGTGACAATCACGCCATTTATTCATCTCGCACCCAAATTTCATGGATTTTTGCAGGGACTTTGTTTTTCTTGAATAACTCAAAGAATTCGTTTGTTTTTGCGGACGGTACAAATATGCTATTCTTTGAGGCGCGAAAACCCCCTGAAAGTTCAACTAGGCCTTTTTTAATGTATTTTTTTTCACCTTTTATTGTCGTGTACCCGAAAAGATGGCGCAAGACAAAAACTTTTTTTGCAGGGGAAGCGCGCGAGATGTCATAGGTGAATAGGGCTCTTTGCAAAAGCCCTTTTGGTAGCACTTCATAGGATCCAAAAAGCGTTACGCCATAACTTATGATTTCGTGGCGAAGCGCGTCCCACACACTGTCTGAAAGCCGTCCTGAAATGGGTCTTATCGGGTGATTTATTTTTCGCGGCCACCAACGCTTTTGAGCGATATCATCAAATTCATAAACTGATTTCTCAAGAATCTTTTCTGATTTTTTTGTGTCTGAAACATCGAAAAAAATGTCAATGTCGCTTTCAGCCCGCATATTGCCACGCGCAGCAGAGCCGAAAAGAATTATTTTTTCGGCACGAATGCCTTTGTCAAATGCAACAGACAAAAAATCGTAAACATAGGAGAGAATTTTTTTTTCAGCCACTTGAAACACCCATATTTTTTTCTAGAAGTTCCTTTATTTTGTAGAAATTTTCAATTGCAGACAGGACTATTTTTTCATCTTTCTGCCTGCCGTAGCAGAGCTTTTCCCTGAAGCCTTCCTGCTTAACAAGTAGCGTTAGAAGTGTTGTTTTTTCAGGCAGGTCTAAGTCAAAACGAAGTTCTGCCTGTTTTTGTGATGAAAAAAACAGGTGATTTACATTAAATCCTTCGGAAATAAGCTTTTTTTTATGCAAAAGCGCTGCAAAAAGGTTTGTGGCGGCCTCAGAAGCTGCAAAGCCAACTATTTTCTGTGCCCGGACAGCATCATTTTTTCTGAGTTTTTCTTCTAATTCTTCTTCCAGAATTTTGGCAGTTTCAAGATGTTCTTTAATTGATGTCATGGTTCTTTTTTGTTTTTGCAAAAATATATACTTTTATGTAATAAATTACATATTTTATGTAATAAATTACACACCTGTTGCTTGAAAGCACACTATTTGACACTTTAGCGCGTAACCTTAAACCCATCAACAAGTTCTTTCAACTTTCGGGCCTTCGCGTTTTTCACAAAGTGCTCGCGAACAGGTTTTATCATCTCGTTTATAGCCTTTGCAACAGAGGATTTCAAATCCATTGGATGTATTTTTCCTTCAGAATATAGTTTTTCAAATTCACTATAATTTTTGACCTCAAGATTGCCCCCAAACTTTTCAGGGCGCACAATACTGAGTTTGCCGAACATCTCAAACACCATATATCGCGCGTATTCAATTATGGGGTTTTCCTCAACCTGTTTTTCAGGGCAGTATGCCTTTTTTATCTTGCGCGCGATGTCTTCCTCTGTATCGGTCATGAATATGGCTGAATCCGGGTTTGATTTAGACATCTTCATAGCGATTGCACGCTCAACCGTATCGCCTGCATTTTCAGGAGGGGCAGAAAGCCCCATAAGCATGTGATGATGTACCGCAACAGGTTTCCAGTAGCCGAGCTTTGGCCCGATTTCGCGCGCAAGGACATTGACCTTGCGCTGATCCATACCAAGCTGGGTTATGTCTGCTTTAAGATGAAATATGTCTGCTGCCTGCATACAGGGGTATAATATCTGCGCAGACGAGAGATTCTCCTTTTCGCCGCGTCCCATTATCTGGCCGCAGCGCACAACCCGGTTCAGTGTCGAATGCCTTGCAACCTGCATGACTTTTTTCCAGTACTCCGTATCTTTTGCAAGATCGCTTGCCCACACAAATTCAACGTTTTTCGTGTCCATGCCGGATGCTTTCCAGATCTCAATCATATATTCCCCGACTTTTTGTATTTTGTCAAGATCCCCGCCCATCTTGTTGTTTGCCCATGCGTGCCAGTCAGCAACAAACATCGTGAATTTACAGCCTGCTTGAATCATCTTGTTTACATTGATTGTACGAAGAACCCCTTGCGCGATATGCATTCGGCCTGACGGCTCAAAGCCGTCGTATGCCACAGGATGCTTCTTTTTCAAAAACAGCTCCCGAAGCTCGCCTTCAGTCAAAATCTCTTCCCCGACCTCTTTTACGAGCGCAATTTTCTCATCTAAATCCATAAGAATCACGAGTATTTTGCAGCCAACCCTTTAATAATTATTTGCGAATACTCAGCATATGCTTGAAATCGACGGCTCGTACCACGAAGGCGGCGGCCAGATACTGCGCACATCTGTTGCTCTTTCTTCTGTGACAAGGCGCCCGGTTCGTATAATCAACATACGCGCAAAAAGGTGCAATCCCGGCCTGTCTGCCCAACACCTTACAGCCATCAAGGCACTCGCGCGCTTTTCAGGAGCCCGGCTCGTGAACGCAAAAGCAGGTTCTACCGAAATAGAGTTCTTCCCGGGCGAGTTTATTGGCGGAAAGCATGATATTGACATCAAAACCGCAGGAGCCATCTCTCTTGTGCTTCAAACTCTCACATTTCCGGCTGTTTTTTGTGGTAAAGAGCTATCCTTTGCCATAAAAGGCGGTACACACGTTCGCTGGAGCCCTCCAATGGATTACTTTACAGATATTTTTTGTTTTTTTCTGAAAAAACTCGGGATATCCATAAACGCAGAAGTAAAAAAATACGGTTTCTATCCAAAAGGCGGCGGCCTTGTAGAGATCTCGATAAAGCCAACAGAAACGCTCAAAAAAGCTGATTTTACAGAGCGCGGAAAAATGCGCTTCATCAATACAAAGAGCATCGCAACAGAAGGGCTCAAGGGAGCGCGCGTTGCCGAACGCCAGTCAGATGCACTCAAAAAAGCACTTAACAAAAAAGAGGTGCACTCAGAAACCGCATATGTCCATTCACTTTCCAATAGCTCTCACATTTTTGCAGGTATTTTCTATGAGAACGCAGCACTCGGCGCGCGGGCTCTTGGCGAGCGCGGCAAGCCTGCCGAAAAAGTAGGCACAGAAGCAGCAGATGCCATAAAGAAACAGATAGACTCAGGCGCGTGCCTTGACGAGTGGATGGCAGATCAGATTCTGCCATATCTTGCGTTTTCCGGGGGCGCAGTTTCTGTCGCAAAAATAACATCCCATACACTGACAAATATCTGGGTAATTGAGCAGTTTTTAGGAAAAATGTTCTGTGTTAACGAAAAACAGAAAAGAATCTTTGTGTTAGGGCCTGCTAAACTGACGTCTAAAGGATGAACTGCAAACATATATATTTTCATAACCTATGAAGTTAATAGTTAGCTCAGGGAATCTACTTCATTTTTGTTTTATCTCCCTTGCTGAGGTGTGGGGCGGGTGCATTCTTCGGAGTGTGCCTGTCTTGCTCTCAGTTTTCGAGACTCCTTTTTTAGAAATATTTTCAACTCAGATATATTTTTGTCTGTTTTTACAGACGTTTCAAACACAACCTCTTTTTCAAAAAACTTTTGCGCGCGCGAAATCTCTTCTTTGCTCGCAAGGTCAAACTTGTTCAGGCACACAAAAAAATTCAGGCCCCCAAAGTTCTCTTTAAGTCCTCGAAACAAGGCGGCCTGCAATTCAAAAGAGTACCCTGATGCATCTGTCGGGTCAAAGATAAACACAAGCCCTTCTGCAATGTGCGTTATTGCAAGCATAGCTTGCATTTCGATTCGGTTTCTTTCCTCGAGCGCACGGTCAAGTAATCCTGGCGTGTCTATGAGTTGCACCTGTTTGTCAATGTATCCGAGAAGAAGTCCCTTTGTGGTGAATGGATATGGCTGTATTTCTGGTTTTGCGCCAGTCAGTGCCTGTAAAACAGAAGATTTTCCCGCATTCGGTGCTCCTGCAAGCACAAAAGTCGGAAGTGGCATCAGACGCGGCAGGCGGCGAAGCTTTTTTCTCGAAGTCTCAAGTATGACAAGGTCTTTTCTAATATCTTTTACTACTGATGACGCCCTGCCGAAAAATTGCTTACGAAACACAATCGCCTTTTCAGGCGTTGTTTTTGACATTTTTCTCCTGCAGGCGCCGCCAAGTGCGCGTATTTTCTTATCAGCCCAGCGCACAGAGTTAAGCGATTTCTTGAAATCATCTTTATTGACAGCGATTTCCGCAAGGTCTCGGTAAAACGGAGGAAGAAGTTCAAGTGATGGCATCATTTTGTTTATCTTGTCAAAGTGTTTTTTTAGTGCCTCTGCAAAGACAATGACTTTTGTTTTTTCAATAAGTTTTCCTGCACTTTTTTTGCTCCTTTTTGGGTCATAAGGCAATTTAACAGCCTTTGCGCGCAGAAAGGCGGAGTCAAGAAGCTCGGTCTCACTCATTATGTGCGTCATTTTGTGGAACATGAAGTATTGTTCTTTTTTTAGGAATAAATAGACTTGTCTAAAAACCAGTCCTTTACTCGTTGCACATCCAAAAAAATCTTTATATGTGCCAGCTGACACAATATCACTCAATGCGCAAAAAAGACACCGATACCGAGGCAAGACGGCTCGCAAAAATAGTGTCAATTCTCCAGAGAACTCCTGGCGGATTGTGGGTGAGAGAGCTTGCAAGACAGGCAGGGCTTCATTCAGAGACCACAAGAAGAATCGTCATCAGCCACCCGAAAATATTCACAGAATACGCAGATTTCACAAAATACGGCATTAAGCTCAAGATTGTGAAGCTTAAGAAATGAGTTTCTTTTTTACTTTTTCAAGATATTTTATCGGAAAATACCCGCCTGCTGCGGGCGTGTGCCCCCCGCCAAGGGATTTTGGAAGGCCTGAAACCGCATGTCTCACAAGAGATGCCATTGATTTTTTCATATCCTGGCGCCTTGCCGATATATCAACCCTCTCTTTTCCCTTTTGGAGCACAAGAACCGTCTTGTTTGGATAAATCTCTTGTGAAAGCCTGTTTGAAAGCCGCGACTTTATGTTGTATTTTGACTCAAACACATAGAGAACAATATCATCAACAAACAGCGCATTATCGATGTGTTCGGCAATATGGTAGTGAATCTCCTTTTCAACAGCATATTTGTATTCAGAAAGCGGGCTTTCAAGAATAGTTCTCACATTCAGGGCCGGATAAAATATTTCAAACGATTTTTGTACGCCTTCTGTCCCTGCAGCAGCTCGCGCATAGGCAATAAGCGCCTCGGCATCCTTCAGGTCTTTGAGCTGCACCCCTGTTTTCTCAACACTTTCAATAAAATCACTCCATGTCTTGCCTGCATAGTCCCCGATTATCCCAATAGCAGTAATCCATGCAGGGCGCTCGCCAAGAATCTCAAAAAAGATGTCGTATGTGAGTTTTGTTGCAGGGTATTGCGATGGATCAATGTTTGAGGCAACATCTTCTGCCTTAATGACTGTTGTTTTTTCACTTGAAAGGTCTTTCTGCTTCAGGTGATGGTCAATTATCAGGATATCTGCAAATTTCTCAAGCGCCCGGATTGTTGCAGGAGTTCCGTCAACTGCAAGATCTGTTATTATGAC
>JAGLMX010000150.1 GCA_023139785.1 Candidatus Aenigmatarchaeota archaeon
GGATAGGCTTTTCAAGCTTTTTGATGGCTCATCTCGCGCTCAAAGCGAGCATATTTCGCGCGGATTTGCGCACCAAAAAGGACTTCGTACGTTGAAGTTGGATGACTCGTCATCTCCAAAATGGAATTTGGAGATGTATTTTGTAGATGCCGCGGTGGCTTAGCCTGGTAGAGCGCCGGTCTTGAAAACCGGTGTCCGAAAGGACGCGCAGGTTCGAATCCTGCCCGCGGCGTCTTTTTCAATAGAAATCGAAATTGGTCTTTAGAAAACGCATTTTTGCTTGCTGTTTTCGAGGCTTTCACAAAAAAACCCAAATCAGCCAATAATATTTAAATCAACGTTTTACATGGTATGTCTATGCTTTCTTCAGCAGAACTTTCAAAAAAGCGCGATGAACTAAATGCTTCTGTAAGGGAGAGAATACAGTCTGTGCGCAAAAAAACTAATGATTTGAAGAGCTTAAACGAGTCGGCAAAGAAGCTTCGCGAGGAGCGCGACAAGAAAAATAAGCTTGTTGTTGAATTAAAGAAAAATAGGAACTCTGCAAATGCAGATGTGAAAAAGGTTGCAGGGCAGCTTAGAAAGCTGGATGATGAAATAAAAAAGCTTCCGGTACAAACTGAATCAACAGAGGGCCTCAAGAAAAAAGCAAAAGATCTTGACTGGAAGATACAGACAGAGCATCGTTCTGTGAAAAAGGACGAAGAGCTTCGCGACAGCCTTGATAAAATGGAGTTTGTGATTAATGCAACTGGTGAGAAAGCATCAATTTTCGAGAAACGCGCAAAACTTTCAGACGAAATTGAAAAAAAGCGCATGGATGCAGAGACCATACATTCTATTGTTGTTGACAATTCACAGGCAGCACAGGAATTGCATAATCAAGTAGTTTCTCTTTATGGCAAGATAAAAACAATACGGGAAGAAATCTCTCCTGTACTAAAAGAACTTGACGAGCTTCGGATGCAGGCAAATGAAACTCATAGCGAATTAATTGCACTTAGAAAAAATACCAAAGAAAGTGCTCGGGCAAAGCAATTTTCTGAGAAAGGTGCACAGGAAAAGGAATTTAAATCACGCGCAAAAGAGCTTATGAAGGGTTTTTCTGAAGGCAAAAAGCTTTCAACAGAAGAGTTGATGATAATACGTGTGTATGGATAATTTATCCTTTCTACAGTAGGGAGTTGCATTCTTTTATTGTTCTATATAGCATGCCATTTTCACAGAACATATATCCTGTGTCGTTATTGCCTTTGAAAATGAATGCCACTCCGCATACTTCAAGCGAGTCTCCTGTGAAGTCAACAGGGCCAACAAGCTCCCACAGTATTTTTTCTGCGGCAATTTGCGTTCTTATTCGTGTTCCGTGATCATAATATGCGCTTTTTTCGGCAATAATTTCACAGGATTCTATGTTGACATTTGCCTTTTGCAATATGCTTAGTGTAATTGCCGCGATAAAAAGAAAAATGATGATGCTTATCAGAAAAAGAACCTTTTTTATAATCTCCACGTTTCCTGATGCTGCCTGCCATGAACTTTCGTAGTCTATGTCCTCCATGCAAACACCTTTTGGAACTATCGTAATTGGTTTGTTGATTATTCAAGTTTTCTTATGCTGTCAACTTTTCCGTCCGCGTCCATATCAAGCCCTTCAACAAGGGTTGCCCAGACATCCTCGCGTTCGTATCCGGAAAATAACTCATCACTTTTCTTTGTGAGAGCCAGTATTGCAGCGCGCGTGCCCTCATAAGTGTTTCCGGCAATAATTATTGCGCTCTTCTCCTTATTAAAAGGATTTGCACATTTTGCAATTATGCCTAGTTTTTCTCCGGAGTATGTTTTGCCTGTTTTCTCCGAAATAATCTGCCTGTATGGAAAATGTCTTTCATCGAACTTTATGGGCAGGTATTTATTCAATTCAGAGGTTATGACATTTGTGAGGATGCCCCCGATAATTATGAGATTTGTACCCATTTTCCCCTGGGATTTTAATTCAACATCAAGAAAGGATATGGGTTTTTTTGGGAATGCGCACATCTGCCCCAGAAAAAATGCGAGCTCTATTGCTAAGTGCCCGTCACGTGCGCGCACCTGGTGCGGGCCGTGGGGTTCCGGAGAGCCCACTACAAAAAGGGCATCGAAAATACCTCTTTTGATTGAAGGATAAAGGAGCTTTTTCAGGGGGTCATTCTGTTTTTTTTCAGCGATTCCGGCAACTTTTTCGTCTCCAAACGGAAGCTCAAGGGCATAGGCGTATCCTGTCGGGGCAAAGTATTTTGCAAGAGAGCCGCTTCTTTCCTCTTTTCTTATAACATGGAGGAGGCCTGAACTGTAGAGCTGCTTTATGTGGTAATACACCTTCTGTTCATGTAGTTTCAGCCTTTTTGCAATCTCGGCAGGATATGAGGGCCTCTCGGCAAGGGCTTTTAGAATTGTCC
>JAGLMX010000151.1 GCA_023139785.1 Candidatus Aenigmatarchaeota archaeon
GTTTTGCCCGCAGCATCAACAACCGCAACTTCCACACCCACAGGCCGAAGTTTGCCTGCAAAATCTTTTGATTTCTTGAAAACAATTTTGTGCAGTCCCTTTATCAGGTCAAGAGAAATATGCTCTTTTGTCGTTCTTATGTGTGTAATAGCATCCGAAACCCCGTAAGTCTCCTCTATTTCGTATTGTGGCTTGTCTTTTGGTACCCTGTCTTTTTCCAGTATGTTCTTGACTTCAGAAGCAGTTACAGTTGACCCCTCAATTGCATTTGTATCATAAGCAAATAGTTTGGTAAACTCCACCCAGTTTTCTTCAGAAAGATGTGAGATTTTTAAGTCCCCCATTGTTCCGAGAGTCTGGATTTCATCCATCTCTTTTGGAGCCAGCACCGTGCGAAAAGGGTCTCGTATTATTTCCTGCGCCCTGATTCTTTCTTTTATGGATTTTTCCGCGTATTTTCTTTTTTCAAGAACATCCTTTTCAGTCAGGTTAGAGCCAAGATAAAACCGTATCTTTCTCACATTTTTACCGCGCCGGAAAGAGTGCGCAAGGTAATATTTCTTCTTTTTGCCTTGCGTTCGGACTTCAATGTGCATGGAGTATTTTAGGTGACTACATTATTTAAGTGTTGAATGGACAAAACACATGAATTGGGGGTGCTGCGTAGTATAATATTATGTCGACGTATGTAAAATATCAAAATTTAAATCTATGACCCGTAATGGACTACGTGTTTGAAGATACAAAAGAACTCAAATATGGAAGAGAAGTTATTCTTGAGCAGAAGTTGAGATATTTTGAATCATATTCAAAAAACCCACAAACATTATCCAAGCGAATGCCATTTGTAAGGAGCGCTCTACAAAATACCCTGTTGAAGTTATTTAGGACAACAAAAGGGGCTACAGTTGAGGTCGAAGGGTATCTGGTGTTAAAATTAAAGGACAGCAAATTTTTCACTAAAACAGTCATAAAGTGGCTTAAGGAGAATGGAATTGATATTACAAAAGGGTTCAAGACATACGATTTCCATACAGAACTAACAAAAATAGATACGGGAATTGTGGTTATCGCGCCTTTTGAGTTTCAAATAGATGCGGGGCTGCCTTACAGCATCACAGTTACTCGGTTAGGAAGGGTCGCGTCGTTAGAAGATATTTTTTATCTGAAAGAAAACCCAGAACCTACGTTTTTGCAACCACATATACCCCATCCAGATATGCCTCTATTGACACAAAAGCAAATGCATCGTTGTCTGGCGCAAGTATCTTCATTGAGCATGAAAGATAGTCATATCTTCAATGCTGTTGTTTCTCCATACGTAGGTGCTGATTGGGTAAAAAAAACATCATACATTGATGGCATAGGCAATTCTTTTTTAGAAAATGAACAGGTTGTGGATGATTTAAAAAAAATAAACGATTTACTAAATAACCCTCACTTGGGTTTGCCCATATCTCATCATGGCGTGCTGAACGTCTTAAAAAGCAGTCCTATGGCGGTTGAGCAACAGAGAGCATCACAAAAATTTCAAAAATTTAGAACGGTTTCATGGAACATACCAACAAATCAACAAGCCAATAATCTTAGGCAATCAGAACTCAAGTATTTTACAGAAGGCATAAATCTTCAGGATATGCGAGATATAAGGAATGATGCAGCATTTCAATATTCGCTTATGTATTCCTCACTTGTGAAAGACAAAGGCGTAACATCTCAGATATACGATTCTGCAATGCTGAATGCATTGAAAACTGTAGAGGAGTGGACGGGAAAAACCAACGAAGAAATTATTGATTACCTTGTTGACGGGCAGAACTTAGATATGCAAGTTGGACGGATAGCATCTTATTTTTCTGGCATACTACACAAAGTAAAAGACGAGGATGTTATAGTCCGCAAGGTTACTGATGTAATCGACCAGAATATAGGCTCGCTTATTGAAAACATACATTTGGAAGCACCAATAAGCGAGAAGAAATTAGGTCACGAAAGGGAAATACATAGAATGGTGCGGCTCTCATTTTATCGTTCTGGCAGGACAAAGGAAGGATTTATTGATAAACTAATGGAGTTTCTTGGTTACAGCGAA
The DNA here is from genome assembly GCA_023139785.1 of Candidatus Aenigmatarchaeota archaeon. GTDB lineage: Archaea > EX4484-52 > EX4484-52 > EX4484-52 > B79-G9 > JAFCBV01. The sequence continues at coordinate 2,093 of JAGLMX010000151.1, forward strand.
AAAAGAGCCACGAGCTATGTTGAACAACTTGAATCAAAAGGTCTGATTTACACTTCTGATGGCGTTCATTATTATTGGACTACAGAAAGTAAGTTCAAATATAAAAAATGATTTTAATCTATTGGGGATTAAAAATTTGTTGCAATGTTTAACCACCCCAACCACCATAGAACCTAGTTTTTTCATATATGACGTCATATAAACCAACCCCCATTCCGGGGTTGGGAGGTTAAATTCTTCGTTGACCTCTGCGAAGAGAATGAAAAGAAAAAATCAAGCACAGGTT
>JAGLMX010000152.1 GCA_023139785.1 Candidatus Aenigmatarchaeota archaeon
CTACTTCAAATTCAATTTCTTCCCGGCTCTTCAGGTCATTTGAGTGCCGCGGCCCTTTGTATGTGATTTTGGTTTTCTTGTCCTGCCTTAATCTTAGCAGGCAGTCTTTTTTTATGAGGCTTCTTTTGCTGTCATCAAATAATGCGTTGCACTCAAAGACGCGGGACTCTTTTTTTGCTTCCAGTTCCAGAAGCCTTTTTCTTATGGGTGCAAAGCTTTCAACTTTGATTTTGAATTCTGTTTCAGTGGACATTGCCTATTGCCTCCTTTGACAATATTGCGGCAAGCGCATTTGGTGAAAAAACACCGCGCTCTGTAATAATTTCTGATATGTAATTTGCAGACGTTATGTCAAAGGCAGGATTCAGTATTTTGATTTTTTTGTTGTTCCATATCTCTTTTGGGTTTCGTTCCTCAAGTGGTTCCTCAAAACCAAATATTGTCTTCTCATCAAACTTGTGTGTGCCGGCAGCAACAAACACAGGCACTCTAAATTCCTTTGCGACAATTGCTGTTGCCTCGGTTCCTATCTTGTTTACAATTGAGCCGTTTGAAAGCAGTGCGTCTGAGCCGACAAATACTTTTGTTGCCTGTTTCATGAATAGCGCCATTGCAGAGTCAAGCACATAAATGAATGGCACGCGCATACGGCGCAGGTCATTTGCTGTTTTTTCACCCTGCATTTTCGGGCGGGTCTCTGTGACAATGACACTGAATTTTTTACCCTGCTTTTTTGCCTCGCGAAATATTGCCATTACAGTGTTTGAATGGCAGTGTGTCATTATGATGTCCTTGTTTTTTATTTTCCTTGAGCCGTAAAGGGCGATTTTCTTTTTTACTAACAGGATGTTTTTGATATAGAAATTGCAAAGTTTGATTGTATCTTTTTTCGGGGTTTTTGAGATTTTTACTTTTTCTGTTACAAAAAATATTTCCTGCCTTAGCGCAGGCTCTGTCGGCCTTGCGCGGGAGACTTTGTTTGCGAGTGCGAGAAACCCGCGCATGAATTTTTTATCATCGCTTCTGTTTTGGCGTGCAAAATCGCGAAGAATTGTGAGCCCTGCTTTTGCGATGTTTTCTGCGCCCTGCACTTTCAGGGTTTTTATGTCTTGTATTTTTTTGAGGTAATCCATTGTTTGTTATTGGCACTTTGCGGTATATATTGTTGTACGCGAAATGGTTTTGTACATGAAATCGTTCATAAAGATAATTTCTGAAAACACGCATCATATGGTGTATGATGGTTTTTTGCGTAAACATACAGAGAGATACATTTAAATTATTTACCAGTAAGTAATTCTGTGATTAAATGACATCTATACGGAATAAAAATCCGCTTGAACCTCTTTTTGAAGGTCTGAGTTCTGGTGCTGTGAGTGAGGCATTGAATGAGTCGTTATATGGAATTTCAGAAAAGACAGGATTATATAGTTTGAGCCTGTCCGGGGAAAGGTCAGATTACACAATATCTGAACGTGTTAAGGCGGCATCAGATGTTATTTTGGGATGCTTTGAAAGCGAAATTGAAAAAATACCTCAATTGGCAAGTTCTTATTATTCAATATTGATGAAAGCGTCCGAAGATTTTGATTTACAAAACAGGAAAGAAGAAACAGGTGTGTGTGAGGGCGCATACAAAGAAGCATTAAAAATTGTAAATGCTACAGAAAGCATCTTAAGTGAGGATTTAAGGGAAAATATATTTCAGATGCTTTCGAAAGACGGCTATACAATAAAGCATCTTGTGACTCTTCTTGGAACAAAACCATATCAGGACACTTCTATATTTCACTCACGACAAAAAACCCAAACCGAGTTTTAACCCCATTTTCCAAGTGTGGTCTGTTTTTTTCTTTCGTTGAGTTCAAGCAGTTTCCTGAATGTGTTATCAACGCGCTCTTCTAAAAACTCATGGCGCGTGCAAAGTATTTTTTTGACTTTCTCTATGTCCGGCGCACCCTGTACAATAGCATAGTCATCCGTTACAGGCGGACTGATGAAAAAATCCCTTATTGTTTCCGGTTGGATTTCGCAGTCCCATTTTACATTTGCAAAAAGATCATCAAACGCCGGGTGCTTGCGCACGAGTTTTAGCGCGGTTTTTGGGCCGATACCTTTTATGCCGCCCGGATTATAATCAGTTCCGATAAGAATGCCAAGATTTATTAGCTGTTCGTGTGTTATGCCTAACTCTTTTAGTATTTTGTTACAAGACAGGACTTCAGGAACAACATCACGGTATGCGCCGGTTCCGGGTATTTTTCTTTTGCCTGTAATGTTGAGATTTCGTATTAGTCTTGGAGCGCCAAATAAAATTGAGTCCAGATCGCTTGATGCAACAGCGTAAACATCGCCTTTTTTTGCCATGTAGGATGC
>JAGLMX010000153.1 GCA_023139785.1 Candidatus Aenigmatarchaeota archaeon
TTTATTTTCACACTGTCTCTAAACATGAGTATTGCATCAGGATTTATCTCAACAGCAGTGATTTTCACGTCTTTCTTTTTAGCAATAACAATAGGAAATGGCCCTGCTCCTGCAAACATGACAAGTATGTTTTCATTATCCTGTACAAGCCCTGCAATGCGCGTTCTCTCTCCTGAAAGCTTGCTTGAGAAGTATGTTTTGGCAAGGTCAAGCCGAAGCCTGCAGCCCGATTCTGTATGTATTGTCTCTGTATGTGTTTGTGGCTCTGATGCCCACTTTGGCACCTTAGAGAACGCGCGTTCTTCATGCGCAAGAATTTTGTATTTTGGAACCCTGTATTTTCCCTTTACATCCCCTGTTTTAAGAAGGACAACATGAACATTTTTCTGTGCCGAAAGCATGGCCTTTGCTATGTCTTTAGCGTATTGAGCGTCACCCGGCTCAATAATAGCAATGTCACCAACAACCTCGAACGCGCGCGGAACAAGCTCAAGATCTTTTTCAGGCAGCGTGTTCTTTAGAAGTTCTTTAAAGTGCATAGGGTCTGTTGGAATTTAATGCTTAAACCTTTTTGTTCCCGCGCATTGCAATTATGAGGCTTATTGCAAGCAAAAAGATAAAGGAAAACCCGCTAAGTCCGGGCGTTGTACTGGCAATTCCGGTGCTCTGGTGGACAACATTGACATTTACCTCTGCGTATTTTTCATCGTAGTTCGTATTAGGGCCAACATACATCTTGTACTGTCCGGCATCAGCCCCTAAGATGTCAATGCTCACACCTGTTGTTTCATAAGGGCCCACGACAAGATTCAGGCTGCGTTTGAACTCATCAGTCCTGTGGCTTGTAAACCAAATCCAGTTTTTTAGTTCATCAAAGCCACCTATGTACAATGGCACATCAAAAGATATTGGATTTTCGTTTACTATTGTCACAATCACACGCGTTGTTTTGCCGGAGTACATGGTTACATCCTCCGAATTGATGTCCACAGAAGGGTCTTTTATCGTTACTGCAGCATTTGCGGTATCAGAAATGAGCAGAAAAAATATTGTAAAAAAGAGCAGTGCTCGCTTTGGTAGATACATGATTCTATATACTTTCTGACTGTATATATAGGTTCCAGAGTTAGAAATCACCAATAAAAAACAACATGCATAGAGACTAAATGGTGTATGTACAGCATCCAAAACAGCACATTCTCGAGCTGAAAGTGAAAATTGCATTATTGTCATTTACAACTGTTGAAACTCTGCCCTTTAGGGCGTCTTTGAAAATTCATGTGGAATAAAGGTTTCATGATATCAGCCACATCTTTTCAACATAGTTTTTCAGTTGGTTTGCCCCTATTAGCCCCTACTTTTCTTTGAGTAAAATTTTCAACCATATAACAATAACCACCCATACTTCACTATGCACCCATTCACGTTCCTGAAAAAACCAACAGCATTTTATATTATGATTTTCGTAGTCATGATTTCCGGCTGTACCGACGTGCCTTCCGAACCCGAAGCACCCTCAGAAAACACAATCAGCATAGCCGCATTCAACATTCAGGTATTCGGCAAAACAAAAGCAGGAAAACCAGAAGTCATGAAAATTCTTTCAAAGACCATTAGAAATTTTGACATTGTTGCCATCCAGGAAATCAGGGACATTTCCGAAACCGCCCTGCCAAAGTTGCTTGAGCAGGTGAATTCAAACAACATATCAAATTACGCATTTATCGTAAGCGCGCGCCTTGGCAGAACCTCAAGCAAAGAGCAGTATGCATATCTATACAACACACAGACATTAGAACAAATAGAAACCCCCTATGTTTACCCCGAACCAACAGGAGACCCATTCCACAGAGAACCATATATCGCAAGGTTCAGAATACTGGACAACAACCGTACTTTTGTATTGATAACCGTCCACACAGACCCCAACGAAGCAACACAGGAAATTGAAGCATTACCAAGTGTGGTTGAAAACGCACAAGCCGTATTTGCAGAAGAAGAATATTTTATTGTTTTGGGCGACCTGAATGCCGATTGCAGATACTTTGATGAGGACAAACAATCTCTTTTGAGAAGCAGTGACTATTTCTGGGCAATCGACAACAGTGCGGACACCACCACAAAGTCCACAGACTGTACATACGACCGCATCATTTTTACGGGTGCTGTAGAGCATTACTTTACAGGAGACTCCGGAGTGTTCAGATTTGACACAGAATATGGCCTGACATATGACGAGACTGTAGCGGTTTCAGACCATTATCCGGTTTATGCCGTGTTTTATAACAAAATACCGGAGCATAGCTCGATTTGGAAACGGCTTTTCGGGTAGTGCTGTGTTATCCGCCCTTAATACATAAAGTTTCTAAG
>JAGLMX010000154.1 GCA_023139785.1 Candidatus Aenigmatarchaeota archaeon
TCTGCCACAGTCACTTTTGTCGGGCAGAACACAGGCGCTAAGCATATGGAACGCGCTGTAAAAGCGACGTGGAAAGCTGCAAGCATGGCAGTTTTTTTTATGGGCTTTCTCGGTGTTGCATTTTTCACTTTCAGAAGAGCTGCTGCCGGTTTGTTCACAAGCGACTCTTTGATAATCGCGGCAACTTCAAACTACATCCTGCTGGTCTCGCTTACATACTTTTTTGTAGCACTCGGAGTTGTGACAATGTCCTCGTTTCAGGGCATGGGGCGCGGCATGCCTCTGCTTTTGATGACAACACTACGGCTTTTTGTGATTATGCTGCCCTTGTCATACCTCCTTTCTGTGGTTATGGGATTTGGCGCAACAGGAATTTGGGCAGGCATTGCAATAGCAAACATCGTGGTCGGAATCGTTGAGGGAATTTGGTTCTGGCGCAGCACAAAAAAGTACACGAGGTAAAAAATATGAGAAAAAACGCCACTCATCAAATAGCGCTCCAAACACAAGAATTAATAGACTCCGGAGTTGGTAAAAAAGATGCTTCTGTTTTTCAGGACATATCCTCCCTCATATCTGTTTTTGACATATCTACATATACAGGAAAAACAAGCCCGATATTTGCAGTTCATGACAAACATCAGGGCGACTATATTGCCCAGTACATCTCAGAAGACCACAACATTGGCGAAATGAGTATTAAAGAAGGCTATTACATTTATTTTACAGAAGCCCACAATTTCCTGCTTAATGAAGCTCAAAACAAAAAGCACCATGCCTATGACGGAGACTCTTTATTGTCTGAACCATACACCATTTCGGATTTACTCGTTCTATATGCCGCTCATGAAGTCAGGCACAAAATTCAGGAAAATAACGGAATTGCTCTTTTCAGAAATGGTGATTCATCAAAGGTTACAGATCCGGACTTAAAAACAATAATCGCTGTTTTAGAAACAGAGAGTGATGCTGACAAATATTTTCAGGACCCAAAAGAATTTGATTCAGAAGTGATTGGCAGATACGTGTCTCAAGTACTGCATGAAGATATGAATAACTTCAGACAGGGAACACTTGCCGCAATGCTCAAAGCGCAACCACACCATTTTTAATCGGCACCACACACCCCGTAGATTTATATACTATTCACCATAACAAACCCCATGCCTGTCTACTCACATTCCCGGCTCGCCTGTTTTGAGCAGTGTTCCCTAAAATTCAAGTATAAGTACATTGACAAATTAAAAGCAGAAACCGAACAAACCATTGAAGCATTTCTTGGAAGCCGCGTGCATGAAGCCCTCGAAAAACTGTATCAGGATCATAAATTCCAGAAAAAAACCACCCTTGAGGAAATTCTCGCATACTTCAAATCTGAGTGGGAAAAGCAGTGCACTGACGAAATCGTTATTGTCAGAAAAGATTTCAGCAAAGAAAACTATTACGACATGGGCGTGCGCTTCATCACCGACTACTATACAAAGAACACCCCCTTCAACCAGACAAAGACCCTGGGGATTGAAACCCTTGTAAATATTGACATCAATGGTGATGGAAAATACAAGCTTCGCGGCTACATTGACCGTCTTGCATGTAATGGCGACGATTTTTTTGAAATACACGACTACAAGACAGGCGCGCATCTCCCGGCGCAGGATTATCTTAACAGCGACCGCCAGCTCGCCCTTTACGCCATTGCAATAAAGAAAATGTATCCTCAGGCAAAAAAGATTGATCTTGTCTGGCACTTTCTGGCGTTTAACCAGGAAATGCGCTCAAGGCGAACCGATGAAGAGCTTGAAGCACTAAAAAAAGAAATCGCAGAACGAATAGACACAATAGAATCTGCAAAAGAGTTTGAAGCAAAAGAATCCGCACTTTGCAACTGGTGTGAGTTTGGCCCGATTTGCCCAAAGAAAAAGCACCTTTATGAGGTAAATGCCTTAACCCCCGAGGCCTACAAAAAAGAAGACGGCGTGCGCCTTGTAAACGAGTACTACGGTCTAAACGAAAAGAAAACTTCTGCCGAGCGCGAACTTTCTGATGCAAGAGCCAAGCTGTTTGAATACGCCAAACAACAAAACCTCGAAAATATCGCAGGCTCAGATGTCATTGCGAAACTGAAAATATATCCAAATGTATCGTTCCCAAGCAAAACAGACCTTGACCGCGGCGAAGTTGAAATGATCATAAGAAAAGCAGGCCTCTGGACAGAATTCTCACAACTCGACACATTTCTGTTGTCACGCAAAATGCGCGCAGGCAAAGTAGACCCGGACATAATCAGGAAAATCAAGCCTTTTGTAACGCTTTCTGAAATAAAAAGAGTTTATATGAACAAGAAAAGCAAGTGGGATTAA
>JAGLMX010000155.1 GCA_023139785.1 Candidatus Aenigmatarchaeota archaeon
TTATGTTGGTGATGTCATGGTTGATACAAGAGTAAGAACGCGCGAACTCACAGGAAAGACGATTGTCAGTGATGAGACAGGCAAAAAGTTTGGTCGTGTTGGAGATATTTCATTTGTTCCGGAAACAGGAGAACTAATGAACCTTCTTTTGACTGAGCCCACAAGGGCAACAACAGATCTTCAACTACAACAGGATGATCAGGGACGAATAATAATCCCATTTAGTGCCGTCAAGTCTGTTGGTGATTTTGTTATTGTGAGTGAAAAAGATATTTTTTAGAGAACTCTCTCTTAAGCACAAGCATTGGAATTCATAGGAGCCTTATTTGTCTCTTATTCCGTCTTTATTAACCTTGAATATGACTTCTCCTTCCGGGAGATTGGGGGAGTCAACAATTTTACCGATTCTTAAATCACCTTTGCTTTTTCTAAGATACACTCTGTATGTGGCTGCATGGTGTAGAATATGTCCTCCAATGGCTGTTGTCGGGTCTCCAAACATTACGTCCGGACGCGACATCACCTGATTTGTGATATATATTGCCACATTGTACGTGTCTGCAAGTTTTTGCAGATTGTGGATGTGCTGGTTTATTTTCTGCTGCCTGTTCGCAAGAGTTCCCCGACCAACATAATCTGCCCGAAAGTGTGCTGTTATGGAGTCTACGATTAGAAGTTTTACATTCTTCTCCTTCATTATGTCTTTGGCTTTTTCTGCGAGAAGCATTTGGTGGTCTGAGTTGTATGCCCGTCCGACATGAATATTTTTAAGAATCTCTGTCGGGTCTAGTCCAAGGGCTTCTGCCATGTCTCTAATTCGCTCTGGCCGGAAAGTATTTTCCGTATCAATAAATATGACTGAGCCGCCTACACCGCCCTCTTCTTTAGGGCGCTGTGCATTGACTGCAAGCTGGTGTGCGAACTGGCTTTTTCCGGAACCAAATGCTCCATAGCATTCTGTTATTGCCTGGGTTTCTACACCTCCGCCAAGAAGATTGTCAAGCTCAGTACTGCCGGTCTTTATTTTACCAACCCTGTTTCTTCGCTCAAGAGCATCTATGCCTGTTTCAAACCCCATTGAAAGAGCAGAACGCGCTGCGGCAATCGCTTTAGCGGCAACCCCGTCTCCGACATCAGCGATTGCTGCAATTTCTCCGGCACTTGCGGTCGCAATCGTCATGAGTTCGTTGTAGCCCGCTTCTTTCAGCTTTTCGGCTGTTTTTGGTCCGATGCCCGGCAACGATTCAATATCTATTTTTCTGTCAGCATCAAACGTTTCAGTTTCATCGACACTTTCCGTTATATTTTCTTCTAGTAGTTCTTCTTTTTCTTCATCTTCCATCAAAAACACCCCGTAAATATTATGCTGCTTCCTGCTTTTTCGGTGCTGCGCCAAGTGTGCCGAGCATCTTGGTTATTTCATTTGTTGTATCAACAGCCTTTGCAGAATTCACAGACAGCTCAAGGCGTCCGGTGAAACTGTTCTTTTTCACAAAGCCTGAAACATAAAGCTCCCGCCCAAGAAGGTTGGCAGACGTTACAAGCTCAAGAGCACCCTTTTCGACAATGATTTTCTCTATATCTTCTGCACTCAGGCCCAAAAGAGACTCAACCCCTTTATTGAAGAATGCTGCGTTCATGGTTGATGTTCCGTCATCAAGTATGCATGAAAGAACCATGAATTTTGAAGGCTCAACTTTGCCGTGTTCATTACACGAGCCATTCTGAAGCTTCTTTCTGCATTCAGGACACATGTGATACACGATTTGTCTGTCATAGATGTGAACAATATATGCCTTTGCAGAAACATTGTCTCTTTCCTGTGCGCCCTCAAAGTCTTTTGCCTCGTTTCGCACATCACGTGTGTCATTGAAAGCAACAGCATCAATCTTTATTCCTTCTTCTTTTGGAACTTTTCTCAGATTTCCGCCTTTACCAATTCTTGCTTCAATAGAGCCTCGGTTGTCTTCTTTTGTATAAGCACCCATTATTTCAAGAATATCGTCTTTCTTTATTTTGCTTAATGCTTCTGTTTTTTCATTCCATAGAGACATACGTATTGTGCCCGTTTCATCCCCGAGAAATATGCTTGCGACTTTACCCTCGCCTTTGTCTGTCTTGAATTCACGTATTTCTCCGATTCCGGTTACCTTTCCAAAGAAAGAGACATTACTCATGCCCGAAGGGATATCCTTTATTTTTATTGTTTGTTGTTTTGGCTCAAGAAGATCAATATCATGTTCACGCGCAATCAGAAAAATCGCGCCTTCGCGCGAGACCATACCGCTGAACTCAACTTCCTTTTCCTCAACTTCCTTAAGAACGTCTTTTTCTGACATTTTAGCGTTCTTTGCAATCA
>JAGLMX010000156.1 GCA_023139785.1 Candidatus Aenigmatarchaeota archaeon
GCGCTGCCCGTAAAAACCAGCGCATCATAACCACTCCAATCCGGAGTGTCTGCGCAGTAGCCCTGTTCTTGAAACCCATCCTTTATTTTGTTTTTTGCCTGTTTTGCAGCTTCATGATTGTCAGGAAGCCACACTAAAACATCAAAATCTTTAACATGACCCAAACGTCCTTCATATGCTTTAACTGCAACAGAGCCTATATATGCGTATCTGTGGCCTAAGCTGCAATCATTCATAACCGCAGAAACATCTCCAAAAATTTTGCTGAAATAGTTATCAATACTTTTGATTGTGATAGCAATCACCTCATCAAACAACCCGAATCTCCGCCATATTAGTAACGCCCGCCTTTCCGACAGAAATCCCCGCCGTAATAACCACTGTATCCCCCTTCTTTATGCGCCTATTTTCAAGAAGCGCACGTATCCCGTTAGCAATCATCTTATCGCTTGTGCCTGATGTTTTATCAAGCTCAAAGGATTCTGCGCCCCAGACCAGAGACAATTTCTTCCTGATTCGCGCATTCCTTGTGAAAGCAAACACCGGAACATGTGATCTGTAGCGCGCGAGCATACAGGCAGTATTGCCTGTTGAGGTGAATGTCAGGATTGCTTTTGCATTCATGCGCTCTGCTGCTTGCGCGACTGCGTGCGCCACAATTTCAAAGACGCTTTCGCCCTTGCGCAGTGCTGTATCAAAGTTCGGCTTAACCGCACCATCGGCTTTTTTGCAGATTTTATCAAGCACTTTGACTGACTCAACAGGGTACTTGCCCTTTGCAGTCTCGGCTGAAAGCATTACTGCGTCGGTTCCTCCAAGCACGCTGTTTGCAACATCAGAGACTTCTGCCCGTGTCGGGCGCGGGCTGTCAATCATTGAGTTCAGCATGTGTGTTGCTGTAATCACAGGCTTTCCTGCAAGGTTGCATTTCCCGAATATCTCTGCCTGGACAAGCGGAACCTCTTCAAAAGGAATCTCAAGGCCAAGGTCTCCGCGCGCAATCATTATGCCGTCTGCAGAATCTATTATCTCATCAATGTTCTTGACTGCTGTTGAATGCTCTATTTTCGCAATGATTCTTGCGAATGACTTCTTTTTATCGAGAATCTTTCTTATCCGGACAACATCCTTTCTTGTCTTGACAAAAGAGGCTGCTATAAAGTCAACTTCATGCAGAATGCCGAAATTTATGTCTTCTATGTCTTTCTCTGCAAGCGCAGGCAGATGGAGGTCAACGCCGGGGATATTGAGTCCCTTCTTGCTGCTTAAGGTGCCGTCGTTCAGCACTTTGCAGACAATTTTTTCGTTTTCTATCCTGATGATCTCAAACTCAATCATGCCGTCGTCAACGAAAATGTGGTCTCCTTTCTTTACATCACTTGAAAGTTTTGCATATGTTACAGTAGTTCCAAGTTCTTCGTCAACAGAATCCTTTGTCCGAAATATAAACGTATCTCCTTTCTTAAGCTTAATGTCTTTTTCAAACTTGCCGGTACGTATCTCAGGCCCGCGCGTGTCAAGAAGTATTGCAATCGGGTGCGCGAGGCACCGGTTCATTCTCTTTATTCTTTTGATTCGCGCCCCGTGTTCTTTATAATCGCCATGTGAGAAATTGAGGCGGGCAACGTTCATGCCTGCATCAGCGAGGGCGCGAAGTGTCTCTTCTGATTCGCTTGCAGGACCTATTGTGCAAACGATTTTTGTCTTGCGCATCGAGTTACTGATGCTTGATGAGAATATAAAGGTTTGGCAATCTACGATGGGTTTGCTCGACGATTGCTGTAATTGTATTAAGTTATGTACTCATGAACAGATGTACAAACTCCTTTGAATAGCCAAGTGCCTCAAAGGAACGAAACAAGTATAAATACTTTTCTTAACAGGTACTCTTGGTGTATATAATGGCTATTGACCTTGAAAAATTGTATAAGGATCTCACAGGTCTTGAACTATCTAATGTAGGTTCGGAACCACATGATGTAACAATGAGCGAGGTTTCGGGGTTTAAAATTCCTCAAGGGTCAACAATTACACATCATCCGAAAGGCAACCCCTATGATTTATTCATTGAATACCACGGAAGTTCTATAGGCATAAACGCTGATGGTTCTTCAAATATTGATGTTCCTAGCATTTCAGGCGATGTTTCTGGAAAGGTGCAGGCTGCTTTGAACAAATATCGTTTGTAATTCCCGACACATTGAAAGTTTAAAAAGCCGAAATGTTAATTCTACTGTAATTTATAATATGTAAATTTTAGCAGGGATACTCTGGAAGAAATCACTCACCAAACATTGCCTTGAAGCGCTCATCAACCCTTTTCTGGTATTCCTTGA
>JAGLMX010000157.1 GCA_023139785.1 Candidatus Aenigmatarchaeota archaeon
TTATAATACCGCAACAAAGTTGCATGCAGTTTCCTTAAGGCAGGAAACGTCAACAAGAGACCACTTTTTGTTCTTGCGCTTTATTGCAAACATACATTCGCCGCCAAAAGCTTCAGCGACTTCCTTTAGGTGCAGCACTTCTTCTTTAGCAAGATATACTTTATTATCTTTTGTGACCTTGCATTCTATTATCATTATTTTTCCGTCTTTTGCCGCCACAAGATCCGGCTTTTTGCTGCCCCCTGAGCGGATAACTACCCACCCTGTGCCTCTTAGGTGCTTCTTAAGTTCGCGCTCAAAAGAATACCCCTTTTTGTATGCCATACATAACAATATTTGTTGTTTTTTTAATAGTTGACATTTTGTAGGACTAAACATAAACCATGTCGTAGCCACAAAAGCCGTTAAATGCACCACAACCAGAAAAACCGCGTGCTAAAAAGAGCACATATCACCGAATTACACGAAAACAAAGCTATTTAAAAACCCAAAACGAACAAACCGTTGTGTTGTGCTATTCTGTAGAGCAATCAACAGTTTGGCACAGGACGCAAAGCCTGTGTTCGTCAGCAACGCAAGGGTTTCGGCCCCATGACGCGGTTGTGTTACTCACAGGCTATAGCACGCTTCTTTTATCAAAACATCAAGGTGGAAGCATCATAACAGAATGTACTGGCGGCGTGTTTTTACAGGTTCATGTAAAAACAGACCAAAAGAAAACAAAAATTTCTGTCAAGAACAACAGGATTTTAGTATATTTGAAAAATCGCCCTGAAAACAACAGGGCGAATCTTGAACTCACAACCACACTAACCAAAGAATTCGAAAGACCGGTTTTTTTAGTTTCCGGCCACAAAACAAAATCAAAAAAACTGAAAATAAACAAAATAACAGAAGAAGAAGCAATACAGAAAATACACTGTATTGCGCGCAAAGAATAGTATATTTTTACACTTCCTGGCAGGCACGACCTGCCTATATACCGCATGCCCTGTATCAGGGCACGCACTGCAATAACAGGCACACCATAATGCAGAAGGAAATATGCTGTTTCTTTGAACTACTTCTGTCAGAAGGTGATATAATATGGCAAAACTCGCACAAACATCTACAAAATACCAAATACGCGCACGCATAAATGCAGAAGGCGCAGTCGAAAAACCCGACGTGATAGGTGCTCTTTTTGGGCAGACCGAAGGCCTGCTTGGACCGGAACTTGATTTGCGTGAAATGCAGCAAACCGGAAGAATAGGCAGAATAGAAGTTTCTATTGACACAAGAAACGGAAGGTCTAACGGAACAATAGTGATTCCCTCATCTCTTGACATTACAGAGACTGCGCTTGTGGCAGCAGTGCTTGAGACAATAGACCGCGTTGGCCCATGCAACGCAAAAATCTCTGTGGACACAGTCGAAGATCTCAGAACAGTAAAGAGAGACTATGTCATAAACAGGGCCAAACAGATACTTTCACACTTGATTGGAAAAATACCCGAGACCTCAACAGTCACAGAAGAGCTCATGGAATCTGTAAGGCAGGCAGAGATAACAGAATACATGAAAATGCCGGCAGGGCCTGACGTTGCGACTGCAACCAGCATAATAGTTTGTGAAGGCAGAGCCGATGTAGTTACATTGCTTCGACATGGCGTGAAGAATGCAATTGCTGTTGGCGGTACATCAGCACCCCCTACTTTGACAAAAGTATGTCGTGAAAAAGAAACCACCGCATTCCTTGACGGAGACCGTGGCGGAGATTTAATCTTAAAGGAAATTCGACAGATTGCTGAAATAGATTTCATTGCACGGGCACCATACGGAAAAGAAGTCGAAGAGCTTACCAAAAAAGAAATATTTAAGGCATTGCGCGACAAGGTGCCTGCACCACAAATATCCGCGGCAAAACCACGAACTTCCAGCCCTGTAGAGAAAAGCACGGCAGACCAAAAAAAACAGAGACCGGTAAAAGCCCCTTTTGTAAAAAGCACAACAACACACCCTCCTGAAAAAGCACAAAAAAAAGAAAAGATGAGTGCAGACAAAAGAGACCAGTTTCGTGAGCAGTTGAATGACCTTCTTGGAACCAGAGCCGCTGCAATCTATGATCGAAAAGGAAATTTTGCAGGTCGGGTGCCGCTAAAAGAACTTCAGCGCTCAATAGGCCATGTATCCGAACCGGGGTCTCTTGTTGTTGACGGAGAGATTACAAAAGACATGGTGCGCCTTGCAGAATCTACCGGCATACAGACCCTTGTCGGCACAGCAATAAAAGACGCCAGCAGATCGCGCTCTGTTCTTCTTGTAAC
>JAGLMX010000158.1 GCA_023139785.1 Candidatus Aenigmatarchaeota archaeon
TTGTCTTGAAATATGCTGTATATTCCTGGATTGATGTTGCTTCAGGGGCATAATACTTTACCAAAACACTTTTTTCTTCCAGCGGGTTTATTGACAGTGAACTTGAGTTAACTCCGAAATATGATGAGTTCCCTGTTATTGATGTTGACAGCAATAGCTGAAGGTTCCCTATGTTTTTGACATCAACAATTCCAAGAGTGCCGTTCATTCCCTGCACAACATCCATGCCAAGATATGTTGGTGTGTGCTGCCATGAAAGATCAAGCGGAATTAAAACAAACACTGTTGCCTCATCATATGACGTGTTTGTATATGCTCTTAAAGTCCCGTTATATGTTGCAGGGGGGTATCCTATAGGGACGGAAACATTCACAGCCACGATAGAAAAATTCCCAACTTCAAGTGATGTTATGTTTGATGGAATATATTCAATAGTGAAATTATTGCAGACAGCACCTTCAGTGCAATTAAATGATACTCCCGACAATGCAGCATTTCCTGTTGAGTTCAAAGTTATGTTTTCATAGCTGCTGTCTCCTGCATCCACAATGATTGTTATGTTCTGCTCTACAATATCAACAACCGGGTTTGGCGCAACGTATACAGGCACTTGCAAAACAGATGTTTCATTGGTTCCGTCAAGGTTTGTCCAGTTCAGTGTGAAGTTGATATTGTAATAACCCGGAGCTGTTGCAGGAGGAACGTAAAGCCCTGCATCATATTCAACAGATGATGTGTTCTTCAGCAGTGTGCTGTATGAAAAGTTATTCGGAACAAAACTCCAGTTTTCAGGCGTGGCGACAGAGAGGTTTGGGCTGTATGCGCGCGAGTGTCCGGTGTTGTCCATTGTGAAGTTTACTGAAATGTTCTGTCCTGAATAAATGGTTATGTTTGCCACAGTCATGTTTGTCATATTTGATGAAACATTGAATGTTGTGTTTGCTGAAGACAACAGATTTATCGCGGGTGCGCACCCTGTGTTTCCGGCAGTATCATTGGAACACACCCTGATGTTATGCACACCCCATGCAGTTGCATTGTATGCTGTGCTATAGTATGTATTGTTCCGCGCAAGCCCGAGGAGTAGTGTTGAGTTGTCTGGCAGAGTAATATTCAGCCATGCTGAGGCAACCGCGATATTGTCTGTAATTGTTGCGGAAACAGTTGTGTTTTCAAAGCCGGCCTCAACTATGCCCGGAACCGCCATCTCATTAGTTATGTTTGGCGGAAGATCTGTCACATTGAGCCATACAGTAGTTGTATATGACATAGGTGTTGCGGTGCTGTTCTGTATAACCAAACCGAAATAATACAGCCCCTCTGCTTTGTCTTCAGGTATTGTGTAATTCATTGAGGTTGTTACCTCAGCACCCACACCAAGTGTAAACGCATTCGGGTGGTACGACACCAAAGTTGGGTCATCCCCTGTAGGCCACACGGACATAAACAGCTTCAGATTTCCTATGTTTTCTGAAATAACATCTCCTATCTGGCCACTTGTGTTTGGAGGGGTAAGAAGAGTACCGAATGTTGCGGGTGTTCTCTGCCATGATGTGTTCAGCGGCACTGTAATGTTCACCATTATCTGATCGTACCCGTCATTTGATGTAGATGCGCGTAGGTATGTCCAGTATGTTCCCGGAGCCTGTCCGAAAGGAACGTCCACTGTTATTGTTGATGTGAAATTTGTGCCTGCAAACAAAATTCCCTGGCTGCCAGGCAATATCTCTAAAACACACAGCGGGCATTCTGTTGAGATGTCACCTCCAATAAAGGATAGCTGTACGTCTTCCAGAGCATCATTGCCATCAGATACAGTTGTCACATTGCCTACCTGAGTCAGCCTGTTGTGCGGTGTGTTTTGCTGCAAGCCGGCCTCAAAGATATTCACCAACGGATTGGATGCTACATAGATTGTTGTTGTGTTAAATGTCATGTTCACCAGATTATCAGGTTCTCTCCATGACGCGTTTGCGAAAAGAGATATTATTTGCGGCGGGGTTCCTGCAGGCACAGTCACAAGGAAGCTTCCCGAACAATTCTGGCCTGCCGCAATGTTGTTGCACGAAACAAATGTTGTGTTGTAAGACAGGCTTCCTGAAGGATCTTCGTCAAGGGAAATATTCATAGCGTAAGCATTGGCAGGGCCATTATTTGTCACATTGACCTGAAGCGCGAAAGACACTCCTGATGACTGTGTTATCCCGTTCGCATAAAACTCATGCATTTGTGAAACTGAAATATTTGTCTTGCCCCAAACAATAAAAC
>JAGLMX010000159.1 GCA_023139785.1 Candidatus Aenigmatarchaeota archaeon
TCACTGGATTTATAGTAAAAATCACGCCTGCTTTTTCACTTCGAACCATGTTCTGGATAAGAAGTGCAAGCCCGGTCTTTTGATTTCCTGTCTTTTCCCTGTAGTATATTGAATGTTCTGAATAGAATGAAGCCCATACGTTTTTTACAGCATCAATAAACCCGACTTTTCCGCGCACGTTCAGGTTTGCGCGCGTGCACCCGGCAAAGCTGTTCCTGAATTCATCGTTTGGCACAGAACCGCGCACAGCCACATTAGTCTCTCTGTTAACGGAACTCATTATGCTCTTTGCAACCTCATTTAGCCCCTGCATGTCCTCGCGCTCGCCAAGGCCAATGTATGTGTTTGCGAGGCTTTCTTTCATCTCGTCCGGCATCTCAGTTGAGAGAATCAGTTTCTTTATTTCGTGTGATGTGCCGGAGAGCTTTGCAGTGTTATCTACATCTGTTTCTGAAAGCAGAGTATCAATTTTTTCTTTTATGCCTGTTTTTCCAAGAAATTCCGGAAAACAGCTTGCCTTGATGACAAATCCGCGCGGAACAGGAAAACCGTGGGACAATAAGAGTGAAAGATTGTACGCTTTGGTACCGGTTTCCTTTTTTGCCTCGCGAAACGCGTCTTTAAGCGGAATGCAGTAATTCATAGCCATCTCGAAAGAGTATGGTTCGGATTATTTATATATCTGAATTAGCAGAAAAAAACACTTGCAATATTGGTCACAAATACACTAGAATAAAAAAGTGCCTACTTTTTCTCGACTTCAACACAACACGAACAAGGCATTTTATCGCCTGCCCTGCGAAGAGCTTCGCGGACTGTTGATTCGTCTTTTTTATTGACATTGACGCTCATTATTGGCTGGCCCAACCTTACGCGCGCTGCAACGCCATTAGGCTTGCCGAATGGGTGGCTCATGCCCTGGTAAAACCTGTCTGCCTGCGCGATTGCGGCCTGTGCGTGCTCGCGCATTATGTGGTGCGGATATACGCGCATTTTAAGAAAATAATTGTCCTCCTCAAGGTGTTTCTTGAGATATGCATTTGCTGCAATGCGCCCTGCTTCAAGAGCGTTGTGCCTTATTTGAACCTGCTTTTTTGTCACAAGGTGTATTGTTGCCTCGAAAGTCTCTTTTCTGTTTCCCATGACATGTATGCGCAGTTTTGAACCCGGGACACCACGAACATAGCTTTTTCTTGGCTTTTTGGTTGCCTGCCTTGTGTAAGGCCGCTCCCAATTCCGATATACTTTTCCTGGTCTAAGTCCCATAATAAAACACCACTACAACATCACATATTTTGAGAACAAGTTTATAAACCTTACTTTGTTATCCGGATCTTTGAAGAAATGCATCTAAAGTGCCTGATTGGTCCTCTTGACTCAAAAAAGAGCCCTTATGATGTTTTGTATACAAAATATCTGTAATTTCACAAACAGCAAAATTAATATACTACTTGCGTGTATTTAGTTGTATGGCCGTAAAACCAAAAAAGAATGTTTCCAAAGCACCTGTTGAAAAAAAAGTCGAGCGCATAAAAACAGGCATTCCGGGACTTGACAAGATTCTAAAAGGCGGCATGCCAAAAGGCGCGGTGGTTCTTGTTACCGGAGGGGCCGGCACAGGCAAGACAACATTTTTATCCCAATTTTTGTGGAAAGGGTTGCAGGAAGGGGAAAAATGCCTTTACATAACTCTTGAGGAGACGCCTGAAGACATAATTAATGACGCAGTACTTTATGGGTGGGATTTTACCCCGTATCAGAAATCAGGAAAATTCAGGATAGACTTTTTCGACCCATTTGAGCTTGGGGACGTGAACGCCAGGCTGAAGGATATGATTGCAGTCAATAAGTTCACCCGTGTTGTGATTGACTCGACATCTCTTTTTGGTATGTACCTGAATGACGAATATAAGATAAGAAAAAAACTGTTCAAGCTTACGCATGACCTCAAAGATGCAAAATGCACGGCCCTCATATCTGCTGAAATACCTGAAAACAGCAAGGCACTCTCGCGCTATGGAGTAGAAGAATTTGTTGTTGATGGTGTTATAGTTCTATATTATCTTGGTCTTGGAGAAGGAATATTCCGAAATGTTGCTGTTCGAAAGATGCGCAGGACAGACCACCGCCATGGTGCGTTCCCTCTTGAGATGACCAATAAAGGCATAAGAATATTAGTTGAATCAGGAATTCTTTAGCA
>JAGLMX010000016.1 GCA_023139785.1 Candidatus Aenigmatarchaeota archaeon
TCTTTTTCAGAAAGCAGGCGAAGAAGCTTTTTCTCGCGCGTGTCTGTATAAATTACAGGCAGATCCTCTTTTTTGCTGACAAACTCCTTTAGTGTTCCCTTTGCATTTTCATCAGCATGCGCATTTTTTGACACAATTGTGCCATGATTATTGAAAGAGCGCTTCATGCTTTGAAGAACGCCTTTCATCTTTTTTTCTTTCCTTTTTGCACTCCAGAAATATGCCTCGTCAATAGTTCCCTTTGCAATAAGGACATATATTTCCCCTGCGCGCGACCTGCCGGTTCGGCCGCGCCGCTGTATTGCGCGTATCTCAGAAGGAATTGGCTCATAAAAGACCACAAGATCCACTTTCGGGATATCAAGCCCTTCCTCAGCAACACAGGTCGCGCACAGCACATTATGCTCGCCCTCGCGAAATTTCTCCAGAATCTCCATCTGCTTTTTCTGAGAGAACCCTTTTCTCTGCCCAATAAATACTACGGGCTTTATTTTGTCAGATTCAACCTTCTCAAAAATCTTTTTTGTGGTTGTGACATATTGTGTAAACACTATAGCTTTTTTGTCGCCTGTTATTTTTTCCTCAAGAAGTTCCCGTATTTTTTCAAGTTTCGGGTGCTCGATTTTCTCTGCGCATATAAAGCGCACAATCTGCTCTGCGCGCACAAAGTCGTGATCCATGAAAAGCTCTGCCGCGGCTTTTGTCGTGTTGTCAGCATGAAGCTTGTCAAAATATTCTATAAGCTGCTCAGCGCCCTGACTTTGCAAAAGCTCGAGTGCATGGTTGATTTTTATGCACTGTGACGCTGTTGAGATTGCACGGAATGTGAGGGAGTCTCTTGTCCTGTGCGCCTCCTTCACAAGCTCTTTTTGAAGCAGAAGAAGGTCTTTTTTCCCTGCCCGAAGTGTCGGCACATAATGCATTTTCTGCAAAAATTTCATGCGCGTTTCAAGCGCTGCTTCAAGCAGTTTCTTTGCGCGAAGAAAATCTTCCGGAAGCTCAACGCGAATCCAGTCAAAATCTGTGGAATGTATATACTTCCTGACATCTGCATCCTGCTCGCTACGTATTTCCACATTTTCAATAAACAGGTTCCCGCAAATAAGCCCAATCTTTTCCTCAGTCCCGCCAGGGGACGCGGTAAGACCAAGAATGAGCGGTTTTTTTGCATCCTGCAAGTACTTTTTGGCCAGATACGTATACGCATAGTCTCCGCTTGCCCTGTGACATTCATCAAAAATGATGAGGGAAAAGTTCTCCAGTGAAAGCGTGTTTCGCACAATATCATTTTCAACAACCTGTGGTGTTGCAAAAAACATTGTGTTTTCCTGCCATATTTGCTCGCGCTTATTCGGTGGCTCTTTCCCTGTGACAATTGCAAAACCTTTTACTTTAAGGAGCGACTCAAAACTTTTCATGTGCTGTTCTGTAAGCGGCTTTGTCGGGGCAAGAAAAAGTATTTTTGACCCCGAAACGGTATGCATACGATGCGCCGCAACCCCCAGGGCAATGATAGTTTTTCCAAGGCCTGTAGGCAAAACCACAAGAGTGTTCTTTTTCGCAGCAGACGCTATTATAGCCTCCTGATACGCCCTCTGCTCAATAGCATCTTTCTTTAGAAGAGGATGATTTAGGTACGCCATCAGAAGGATTAACATAGAATCCTTATAGATGTTTTGGTACAAACCAAACATATATACGAAAGCCAGCATAATAGGAAGTATGCTTGAAAACTACGAACTAAAACCAAACATAATATCATTCGTGAGATACTCATATGTCAAAGCGCTTATCATTTCTTCGCTTTTCTTTGGGGCATTGTATTATGCAGTGAATATTTTTGCGCACGCGTACGCTCTTTATGTTATTGCCGCATTTGTTCTGGTTCAGGCTTTTGATTATTATTCCCTCAGTGTGAAATACAGGAAGGAAAAATACATTTTTCTTGACAATAAAATCATCCATAAAAGCGGAGGCATATTTTCAGACAGCCAGACCGAGCTTTTGATAAAAAACATAACGCACGTTGGCATGCGCCTGAATTATATTGAACACAGAATACTCTTTGAAACAGGCAACATACGCATAGAATCTGCAGGAAGCGGCGGTACTGAAGTACACCTTCGCTCAATAAACAACACCGAAAAAATTTATGAGTATATCGGAGAGCTCATGAAGCATAACGGATTCAAACTGGCAAAAGAAAATATTCTCCAGCAGGAACGCCCGAGTACAATAGGCGTCTTTTTAGAGACATTCAAGAATTTTGTCTCAACAAGCCTGCTTATCGCGTATATTGGCGGAACCACATATAGTGCCCTCCCTGTTATGGAGTTTGTCGGGCTCAATAGGCTAACTGTACTATCTGTTGCCGGGCTCGTGATATCAGCCATATTTGCAAACACCTTTCTTCGCTTCATGGACCTGAAAAAGCGAGTCTATAATGTATACTCTGACACAATCACTTATGCAGAAGGCTTTCTCACAAAAAATGAAGCATTCATCCCTATTGAAAATCTCGCAGATACAACAATAACCCAGAACATCATTGATAAAATATTCAACTTATATGACGTTAAAATAAGCTGCCAGGGAAGCGGCCAGGAAATTCTTTTTAAGAACATGAAAAACGGCAAAGAGCTTGAAGAAAACATTGACCGGCTCATAGGGGAAAGCCGCTCTTCTGAGCGCACTGTTCCGATAGAACACTCTGCAAATGATCTTCAGGCTCCACGACATACGGCAAGCCGTGCCACAATACCACAAGGCGACACAAGCTTCACTGCAGAGTACAGAATGGATGGCAGAAGGACTCTTCTGCCCCTGCTTGCAGCACTGCCCATCTTTTTGATTCTTTTGATTGCGGTTCCCGGTTTCCTCATGCTTGGCATACTAACGCCATTCATAGTTATCTGGATTGTTGTATTTGTGGTAACTTTAATCAAAATGAATGCAACCAAATACCTCGTCAAGCCAAAAAGCATGGAAGAGCAATACAATTTTATTTCATCAAAAAACAAGGAATTCTCAAATGAAAAAATTACAGGAATCATCTTCAAAGAGAGCTTTATCGACAAGTGGTTCAATACCTGCAGCATACATTTCTGGTCAATAGGCTCTTCTGAAAAAGTCGTATTTTCAAACATATACAAAACAGATGAGCTGCGTAAAAGCATCGCAGCAAAGTCCGGCATGTGGTCGCGCGACGTCCTTTACAACATCAATTCGAATTTCAGTGTGGTCGACATGCTCAAGGCAAATCTCTGGGCAACTGTACTTAGCTGCCTTTTTATGGCGTCATTAGTCGGCGCATCAATATTATATTCAAAGTGGATTGCTGTGGCCCCGGTATCCGCAGCCATCCTTTACACAATCGGCATTTGCTACAACAAAATATACTACATGAGATCAAAAATGACTTTTTTTAAGAATCACATCTACTTTGAGAAAGGAGTATTTTTCAAGAATTTTTACTATATCCTCTACGACAACATCAAGAACATCTCAACTGTAAAGTACCCGTTTTCAGAATCAGGTTCTGTAACTTTTGATGTCGCAGGAGAGCAGGTTGAGCAAAGCGGGAAAAATCAAGTGGTTCTTTCAAACTCATTTGCAATAAGTTATGCCCCGGGCATTGAAAATAAGGATGACCTTATTGACATGATATTTTACAAGAGGCCGGACGCTGAAGAGATAAAAAACATGGAGGAAAATATCAGCCAATACAACTCAAAACCAGTCCTTACTGCAAAGCCGGATATTATGAACTCCCTTGTGCCGCTTGTGATAGGAAGCATAATAATTTTCCCGTTTATTGCGCTTCTTCCGCTTACAATCCCCCTAACAATCTGGAGTGTAAAGGTGACCTCGTACATAATAGAGCCCTACAGAGTGCTTAAAAAGTCAGGAATTTTATACAAAAAGCAGAAGTCCATTGTGTTCAGCAAGATAGACCACATAAACTTTGAGGAGGGATTTCTAAACAAGATGTTTCAAAACGGCACAGTCACCATCAACACTGTCGGAAGCAGCAAGCCCGAAATGAAGGTAGCAAACACCTCGAACTTCAGGGCGTTCTATGATAAGTTGAAAAAGTATTACTAATCCTGCGCTAAAATAGTTGATGAAAAAGGAGTATTTTCAGATGATAAATAGATTGCGCCTACTGCCCGCAGCAATCATACTTCTTGGAATTGTTCTTATAAGCGGTTGCACCACACAGGAAAACATTCATGAGCCGGACATTCACCCGCCTGCCGAAAACATTGAATACGTCGGCGGCAAGTACGAACTGGAACTTGTTATCACAGAAGTCACTGCCAATGACAAAACAGCAGTCATGAAAAAAATCCGCTATGTAAAAGACGGCAAAGTCATTGAGCCGAATCAGATTCTTCCGGACAATATGCGCCCTGGTCTTGACTGGCTCAAGGCAAACACACCTGAAAACAGCATAGTAATGTCGTGGTGGGACTACGGCAATGCAATACGCGCGTACTCTGAACGCGAGCCAGTGATTGACACGCCTTCCAAGGCGCTCTTAAGCACCACTGTTTCAAAGTATCTTGGAAAACCTCTTGAGGATATAGAGTGCGATGCCTGTCTGCCGCACAATGTGGTTGAGGACGTCGCGCGCCTTTTAATCTCAGAAGATGCAATTGAGGCAAAGATGCTGATGGAAAAATACAGGGCGCGCTACCTTTATGTGCATATAGAAGATGAAAGAAAATCCATGGCATTTTATATAGCGCGCGGGCTTGAGCCAGAGCCGATAGAAGATACGATTCTTTTCAGGGCACTCGATGGACAGGAAATTGAGGGTTTTGAACTTGTGTATTCTGACGGGGTTTCGATGATTTATGAATTGACGAAATAAATTCTAAAACCATTTCAACAAATATATAAGCGAGCAAAGCCACAATACATATAGGCGATATTATGCGCATAGAAGAAACTATAAATGACATCGTAAAAAAAGCCTGTAACCTTTTCAAAGGGCAATATGTGGCTCTTATTCTTGGAACTCTGGTTGCCTTTGTTGGAATGATTTTTATCATCACAATTCCTCCATTGGTTTTTGGTATTTTTCTCATGTGTGTAAAGTTGGTAAAAGGAGAAAAAATAGAAATTTCAGATGTTTTCAAAGGATTTAATTATTTTTTCAGAAGCTGGGCCTTGATTGTGACCTGCTTTTTTGCAATCCTTGTAGGCTTGGTTTTCCTGATACTTCCCGGACTGCTTTTAATTGTGCTCTTCCAATACGCTGTCGCAATTGCACTGCTTGAAGACAGGGGCGCCATCAGTTCCATTAAAAGAAGCTATACACTTGGAAAAGAAAATTTCACTTTTTCATTAGTGTTCTTGATATTGATGATGGTGCTAGATGGCATCGGATCGTACACGCGCATAGGTGTTCTGATTACAACTCCTTTCACTATGCTTTGTACAGTTCTTGCCGCCCAGAAACTGGCTGCAAAGAGCAAAACAAAGTGAAGAACTTACCTTTCTACGTTCGCAACTCATTTATAATCAGAGAACTCAAAATAACACGATTACATGAAAATAGCAATAATAGGTACCGGACGCGTAGGCAGCACCACTGCTTTTTGCCTTGCAAACCACACAAAAATAACTGAATTATTGTTAATCAACAGAAATCAAAAAAATGCGATTGGACTAAAGTCGGATATAGTCGGAACATACCCTGAACATGGCGATAAAATAAAAGTTGGCAACTTCCCGGATGCAAACGACGCAGACATCATACTAATCACCTGCGGCTCATTCGGCGCCCCGGCAGGAAGCAGCCTATGGGATGTAAGTAAACCGATAATTGAAAGCATCTTCTCAAAAATACATCCAAAAAAAGATTCGAAAATTGTTGTAATAATGACTCCTTGCGACAGGGCAGCACATCTTATATGCAAGCTTTCCGGGCTGGATCCAAAAAACATCATTGGCTTTGGCGGCCAGCTTGATGTCAACCGCCTGAAATATATGCTCTTTTCGGAAACAAACAATTTTTCAAAAAAGATTGATGCGAACTTCATAGGAGAGCATGGCAAACGAGGCATTCCTGTTTTCATGGAGCCTGTGCCTGACAGGGAAAAAATTGTAGAGCACACAAAAAACTACTTCGGGACTTACCTTGCAGAATACAAGGCATCAACATACGGGACTGGCAAAGAGCTGGCAAAGTTGACCGAAGCGCTGATGTCTGAAAAAGACACTGTTTTGACGGCCTCTTACTACGAACCAAAATATGGGCTTTTTGTCACATGGCCTTGCTCAATCAATAAAGACGGCGTCAAAGAACCCCTTGATTTGAAATTGAATGAAGAAGAACAAAGTGAGTTTGACAATCTGATCAAACTGAGGAAAAATGAGGAAGGATAGATTTACTATCTCTACTCATTACAGATACCCTAACTTCTTAGAAGCAATAATAAACATGGAATGAGACCAGCAAAGAGGGGAAACAGCTATCTGAATCTTATTATCAAAGATTTGTTCAGGAATGAATTTTTTACCTTTCATATCTCCAAGAACCTTGTCGTAATACTCCAATGCCTTTTTCTTATTATTTCGTTCCATCCAACAAATACTCATCCAAAAATTCAGAAGGGGCCAATAGCCCGCACCTTTTTTGCGATGAATGGTTTTTTGAAACATCCATCCATCATATACATCATGTTCGTATCTGTAAATGCCTGAATTTTTAGCAAGCCTTTTTTCAATAAGGCTCATTGTTTTTTTCATAATTTCCTGGTTTGCATTTACTATTCTCGAAGGCCATACCAAGCCCAACAATGAAGCATCAAGTTGTTTATCATCTATCTTTCCAAAAGAACGATAAAAATAATCTTTAAAATTGTTCAATAAAGTCCTTCTCATCTCATCTGATGTTTTGGACCACTTTTTGTTTGGAATCAATTCATTTGCATCGGATAATCCTTTGGAGCAAACAGCCAAAGAATATGTAAAATTATCCTTCAGATCCGGAAAACAAAGCCGCTCTTCCCACAAATCCTGAGTCACCAGGTTAAAATGAGTTTTGTCCCACATCCTACATAAGCCGTCTGCTGATTTTTTGATAAGTTTTTCAAATTTCATGCATTTGTTCTTGTCATTTTTATAATAGTTAAATATCGCCATCAAAATGCATCCTGTTTGGTCGGGTTGAAAATGAAAACATGCTTTCCTGCCATCAATGTGATAATACTGGTAAAATAAACCTGTTTTTTCCCAGTCTTCTGCTTTTGTACACCATTTAAAAAATTTTTCATGGATATCTAATTCAAGTATATCTGCTGCAACACATGCGTATGATGCATCCCTAAGCCAGACATAATTGTAATTGTTTGCTTCTTTTGAGGAATATGGTTTAGCTGAATTTGAAGCAACAATTGCCCCATTTGGCAGTGAACAATCTGCTATAACTTCTCTGCTTGCCTTTAATAATTTCAATATTTGTTTAGCCATAACTATGAATTGTAGTTTCGCGTTTAAAAAGATTTGAACAACGGCTCTGTAGTCACGAAACCTCTATGCGACCCTAGCCCCGAAGGGCAAAGTTTTCAACAATTGTAACGGATATTGACTTAATTTCATTATATGTTATGTGTATGCCTTCAGGCATATATTACACATTCATAGAATCCATTATCTCGCGCATGCCTTTTGTTGAAGGCTTCTTTGTCACATAGTTTGCAAGTTTTTTTAGTTTTTTGGTTGCATTAAAGAAAGCTATCTTAATGCCGGGGTTCATGAACATGCTCTGGCTGTTTTCTCTATTGCCGATTACTATGGTTTTGTCCAGATCTATGTTTAAGTATCTCATTGCAATTCTTAAGCCCACACCTTTGTCAACATCTAAGGGAAGAATCATATTTCATTGGCATTTTTGGCGAAACTTACTTTTTCATTTAGTTTGCCTGGTTTTTCTTTTATGAACTGCTTGTCTGCGGCTCTTGCGCTTGCCATTACATTGCCTGTCTTTGCGCCCGGAAGCCCGAGGTTTCTTATTATTTTTTTTGCTTTTGTCATGTAATATGTGTTGATTGTAATTGTTTTTTGTTGATAGAATATATAACGGCGCCATTTTCTGCTACTATACAGCGCCATTCTGTGAATTTTTTGCACATTTTTTTTACATAATGAATGTCTCTTCCTGTTGTAAGTATTAAATCAATGTTGAGTTTTTTCATATTTCTCAACAGATCCCTGTTAATGTCTGTTTCGTTAAATTCATCACAAGACCGTTTATCTGTAATTGTCTTCTCATAATCTGTTATTATTGCCCTGATGCCGATGGTATCAAGGTGCTCTATGCGGTACAGCTCGTCTTTTTCTTTTTTTACTTTGTTGTATAGAATAAGGTGTTTTTCTATGCCTCTTTCGATTTTGAAGTTGTTTTCAACGATTTTTCGGACATTTTCTTTTGCAGTTTGCTGTTTTTCAGGATTTTTGTTATTTGTTTTGATGTTGCATCAATATCTTCGACATCAACCAAATAGCCATTTATGTTGTCTTTTATCTGGATGATAATCGAACTGAGAGAAAACGAGGAACGCGTTCAACGCAAAAAGTTAGTCCCGAAACACTTTCTTTCTAAACTCATAGGACGTTATGACTGGAATATAATATGTAATATCTGCCAAAACAGTTCCGATAATGATTGCTAAAGAATAATTTGATAACAAATAAGGAAGGGATGCCAAAT
>JAGLMX010000160.1 GCA_023139785.1 Candidatus Aenigmatarchaeota archaeon
GTTCATGATGGGATGCGCGGCAAGGATGCTTACAGCCTGACGGAGAAAGGCATATTTAATAGTTTGAGTTATGGAGTTCCTTTAGGGGTGTCAACCACATTGACCAAGTTGAACTGCGGTCATATCCTCGAGATTTATGGTTTTTTGAAAAAGAATAATATTTCGAGATGGATTATTGAGAAATTAAAGCCGGTTGGGCGGGCGGTGGAATCAAACATTTGTATGAGTGCAAAAGACGATGAGTGTGTTATGAAGTTGTTGAGCCGTCTGAAGGCAGAGGATTATGATGTGGATATTTCAATCTATGACTGCGCGAACAACTGCTCTGCTGGCATAAAAACAATTTCAGTCAACCCAAATGGTGACGTGACTCCGTGTGCGTTTATGCCTCATGCTGTGTGCGGTAATATTTTGACGGATTCGTGGGGCGCGATAACTGAAAAAATAGGCGGGTTGCGCCTGAAGGGGATTACATGTTTCTGACAACACTTGATTTCATGATTGATGGAGTGCTTTTTAGGCGCAGAAAACAGCGGTCTTCAAAGACTCAAGAGATGCAGGGTGAAGTCAACCCGATGTGTAATAATCTGCCAAACCACGGTCTCAAACAATCAAAAAGCAGGCAGGCAACAATTGGCTTGAAAAACACGGCATCACTATTTGAGCTGAAAAATCCACGATTAAAATTAGTGGGTGTGTTGGTGCTTTTTTGCTTTGTTTCATTTGTATTTTTCAGGCACCAGTTTTTCATTTTGCTGTTTGTGCTGGTTGGTGCGGCCTCAAGAATGCTTCAGAAGTTTATTCCAGTGATAACGGGCGTTGACTTTTGCCTGTTTTTTTCAATACTTGTTTCGGTTGTGTACAGCCCGACGCTTGGCATTATTACGGGTGTAAGCGCATCACTTATCGGGTCGTTTTTGCGCCATGTTGAAAGAGCTGAGTATTATATGACACCGGTTTACGGGTATGTTCCTATCTGGGTTTTTATGTCACTTCGGATTATTCCTGAGTTGAATATTATGCTGACAGGGATGTTGTGTGTTGCAGTTTATGTTGTCGCGAGATTCATGGCGATTTTTTTTACTAACAAGATATGCATTGCAAGCCAGTTGACCTATGTTTCAACTGCATTGATATTCAATTACTGGCTTTTCTCAGGGTTCGCGCCGTTTTTGATGGGGGTTATGGTGTGACAAGCTTGGTTAAGATATACTTGAGCCTGAATAGCGCTTACCCCAACCAGTGTGCCCACATTATTCATAAGAATATCCTCATACGCAAAGAACCTTCCGGGAACGTAAATCTGTAGAATTTCTGTCAGTGTAGAATATGCAAAACACAAAATTACTGAAAAAAAGATTTTTTTGCCTGAAGTGCCTTCTTGGGCAAGCGCCCTTGTGACCAGAAATCCGAGTACCAGAAACTCTCCAAAATGGGCAATGGCAGAAGAAAACGGAATTCCCCCGGATACGGCGGCAACAGCCTCTCCGCGGGAAACAGAGACAAAAAGCATTACAAGCGCCCAGATGATTACAGGGAGCCAATAAACCATGAATTTTTTACCAGACATTTTTATCCACACTGCCAAAAACAAGTTGCATGAAAAGCAACATTATTTTCCATATTTCATGATTTGTTCCCGTACCACCATGCCTTTTTTTGTAAGGGCATAAATCTTGCCGCTGTGAACTTCCGGTGTGAGGCAGTCGGCAATATGTTTCTCCTGAAACTGCTTCAATACATTTGAAACATGGGCAATTGACAGTTTGGTCTCGTTTTTTATTTCAGTTGGAATTTTCGGCTTGCTCAAGGATGTAATAATTTTTTTCCTTTGGCTCCCGCGCACAATCCAGCTGTAAAGTTCCCAATCGATTTTCTCTTGATTTATCATATGGCAAATTGGTTGCTATTAGTTAATTGATTAGTTTCACTTTAGTATCAAAAAACTAACAAATTTATAAGCATTCGCGTTCAGATAACATTATGGAACTATCATTCTGTGCAAAGTGCGGGGCAAAACTGGAAGAGGAAAACAAAGGCTCTTATTGCACAAAATGTAGTGCTGAAGGCAAATACAGGTTATATAGGGATGCGTTTAGGGCAAAGCGCACTGTTTATGTTTTGTCCTGAAGCAGAACGTGGCCTGTAGGCGTGGATGGTGTATAATTTGAATCCTTAATCCCACTTGCTTTTCTTGTTC
>JAGLMX010000161.1 GCA_023139785.1 Candidatus Aenigmatarchaeota archaeon
CAACTTGTGCAACCGCTGTCTCGCAGGAAGGGCACCACATGAAAGGCATCTCTTTTCGGTACACACGCTCTATGTTGTATAGGTCAAGAAACGATTTCTGCGAGATTCTCTGGCAGTGCGGGTTTATTGTAGAATAATAAAGATTGAAGTCACAGGAAATTCCGATGTTCTTCCACCCTGAAACAAATTTCGGGCGCAATTCATCAAGAGTTGAGCGAACCAGTTCGACATATTCCGTTCTTTGCATCCGTGAGGACTTCACTTTCTTCAGTTTCTCAACCATCTTGTCTGTCGGCAGACCATTGTCATCAGTCCCAAATGGATAAAATACATTGTGGCCTTGCATGCGCTTGAATCTTGCGATAAAGTCCATCTGCGAATATGAGAACACATGCCCTATATGCATCGCACCCGACATTGTGGGCGGAGGCGTATCTATGCTGAAAAGCGGTTTTTTGCTTTTCGCATCAAAACTGTAAGTTCCTTCTTTTTCCCAAAGCTTTTGCCATTTTGGCTCGGATTCCTTTGAGTCGTATTTCTTTGAAAGATCCATGAGTATCAACAGATATGCATGGAGAGGCATGTTTATTAAAGTTTGGGGGCTCTCTGCACCCAAGAGCCCATCTCGATAGGCTAAAATTCGCGGGGCACAATAAACATTGTGGCGCATCACTGCGCCTAAGGGATATGCTCTAAATCCTGCCAAAAACGCATTTAGCGGGCAGCCAGTATTCTTAAATTTCAGGGCGCAAATAAAGCCATGCATTTAACCGAAAAAGAGCGCGCAGAAAAAATTCTTTCAATCCTGAAGAAAAAATATCCTGAAGCAAATACTGCATTGAAGCATGCAGACCCTCTTGAGCTTCTTGTTGCGACAATTCTTTCAGCCCAGTGCACAGACGTGCGCGTTAATATTGTTACAAAAGAATTGTTCAAAAAATACAAAAGCACGAATGACTACGCAAGTGCGGATCTAAAAGTATTAGAGCAACAGATACACTCAACAGGATTTTTTAGAAACAAGTCAAAAAACATTATTGCCTCAGCAAAAATAATTTCTGAAAAATATGGCGGCAAAGTGCCTGACACAATGGACGAACTTGTGGCTTTGCCGGGTGTTGCAAGAAAGACCGCGAACATAGTGCTTTCAGGTGCGTACAAAAAGCTTGAAGGCATAGCGGTTGATACCCATGTAACGCGCGTATCATTTCGTCTTAGTTTGACAAAGAACAAAGACCCTGCAAAAATCGAGCAGGATTTGATGAAAATAATTCCAAAAAAAGACTGGTGGGTCTTCTCGAATATAATTATTTATCACGGGCGCGAGACGTGTGATGCAAGGAGACCAAAGTGCAGTATATGCATTTTGAATAGTATTTGCCCTAGAAGCGGCGTTGTAAGCGTCAAATGAATTAATGAGAAATCTCCAAAATTGTATATCGGCAGACCATTCAGGGCATGCTTATATATGGCTCAATCAGATAAAGAATCATGCGCATCGCAGGCAATTTAGCCCATTGAACGCCTTTGAATACCCTATTTAAACTTCAAAAAGTAATAAAAACCCATGATGGATACAAAAAGAACATTTATGGTTTATATTACAAAAGAAGACGATTTCTTTGTCGCAAGGTGCCCTGAGTTAAGCGTAACCTCGCAGGGAGAAACTCTTGAAGCGGCGCAAGCAAACATAAAGGAAGCAATTGAGCTTTACATTGAGAGCTTCGGAACAGAAGACCTGCCTGCAAAGACCTCAGAGCCTTTCTTGACAACGGTTGAAGTTGCGTATGCCTAGACTTCCGGTTCTTTCGGGAAAAGATCTTGTTACGGTTCTGAAAAAAGCAGGGTTTTCTGTTGTTCGTCAAAAAGGAAGCCACATTTCACTTCAAAAGCATGCTTCTGAAAAAGTTTATAGGACTGTTGTTCCACTCCATCAAGAGATTGCAAAGGGAACTCTTCTTGACATCATTCACCAAACTGGGTTAAGCAAGGACGGCTTGCTTAAACTTCTGAAAAAGTAGGTGCGTTCATAGTTTGCTTTGCATAAGCGCGTATCGGCAATACACTATGCGCGCGTTTATATATTGCCAGAGTAGAAATTACTTCATGCGCATCGCCGATATTTCACCGGACAATAGGCCAAGAGAACGTTTTCAGAAACTAGGCGCCCATGCTTT
>JAGLMX010000162.1 GCA_023139785.1 Candidatus Aenigmatarchaeota archaeon
CGTTTCCTGAAAGATTCAATGAACACATAAAGGACTTCATCCTAAAAGTGCGCTCGCAGGAGAAGAATATGCTCTTTGACATTACACCGCGCTTTATTATCGGGCTTAAGCGGCTAATGGTTGCGTCTGCGAAATGCGAAATGCGAAACAGGGTTGAGGAGAAGGATGTTGAGCGGGTTCTTAAGATATATACGACGGCTTTGAAAGAGGTCGGGTTGGCGAAAATATAAAATGCTGCTTGTCAACAACGTACTCGTATGATTGTTCTAAAATTCGGCGGTACGTCTGTCGGCACTGCGGACTCGATTAAGAAAGTATGTGGCATTATAAAGTCTGCAAAAGAGCCTTATGTTGTTGTGTCCGCAGTATCGGGTGTTACTGACAAGCTTATTGAAGCTGCTGAGTGCGCAAAGGCAGGGAAAGATGTACGCGCTACCCTAAATGAAATACGAAGCAAGCACACCTGCATCATGTATTCTCTTGATCTTGATAAAACACTGCTTGATGCAGAGCTGGAAGCGCTTAAGGGTGCGCTTCACGAAATCTCCAATCTTAAAGAGCTTAACCTAAAGGCGCGCGATACCATATTGTCTTTTGGAGAAAGAATGTCTTCTAAGCTCATTTCAGAATATCTGAGGGCATCAGGGCTTGCCTCAAAGCACTACACCGGATGGGACGCGGGTATTGTCACAGACTCTGAATTTACAAAGGCAAATTATCTGGAAGCGTCTTTTGAAAACATACAGAAAAGAATGTCAAAATTAGACCACATTCCTGTTATCACTGGCTTTATTGCGAAAAACAAGAACAATGAAATTACAACGCTTGGGCGCGGCGGAAGCGACACCACAGCAGCGCTTATAGGCGCAGGCGTTGGCGCGTCAGAGATTCAAATCTGGTCTGATGTAAACGGGGTGATGACCTCAGACCCGCGAATCTGCAAAGAGGCCAAAACACTTGATGTGCTTTCATTTCAGGAAGCGGCTGAACTTGCTTATTTTGGTGCAAAGATTCTCCATCCGCAGACAATCCAGCCGGCAATGAAAAAGCAGATACCTGTTGTGGTCAAAAACACATTCAACCCGAAACATCCAGGAACACGTGTTGTCCATAAAAAGGGGAAAAGAAATGCGGTTACAGGAATTGCAGTAAAAAAAAGCATTACTGAATACACTATTGAGTCCGGAAGAATGCTTAATGCATGTGGCTTTTTAAGCAGGATTTTTAATGTTTTTAATGAGAATAAAGTGTCTGTGGATATGGTGGCAACAAGCGAGGTCAGCGTGTCCCTGACAGTAGACGAGGCGCCCCATAATATGAAAGATGTATTGGCTGAGCTTTCTAAAATCGGTAATGTGACATCAAAGCACAATCATTCTATAATCTGCATTGTCGGGGACGGGATAACAGACAATCCAAAACTCAAAGGGGAAATAATAAACACGATTGCTTCAAATGATATTCACATAAAAATGATTAGCCAGGGCGCGTCAAGCATAAATATAGGTCTTGTTGTTGATGACAAAGATGCTGAAAAAGCTGTTTTGGCACTGCATAAAAGGTTTATTGAAAACAATTGATGATTATTATGGCACATTTACGGGTTGGAATACTGGGGGCTACAGGGCTGGTCGGGTGCGAACTACTAAAAGTGCTTTTTGACAGAAAGTTCCCTATAAAGTCGCTTAAGCTATACGCGTCTGAAAGGTCTGTTGGAAAACTAATTGAGACTCCGCTTGGAAATATTGCTGTTGAAAATGCTGACAAAGCAGATTATTCTGAGCTGGATATTGCGTTTTTTGCAATCGGCGGAGGCTGGGCAAAAGAGAACGCAGATAAGGCAACAAGTGCAGGGTGCACAGTCATTGACAATTCTTCTACGTTCAGGTATGATGATGAGGTGCCGCTGGTCATTCCTGAAATAAATCCGGATGCCATAGGTGACTCAAAAATTATCGCAAATCCTAACTGCACTACAGCAATTGCCTCAATTCCTCTTTGGGCAATACATGAAAACTACGGGCTTGAGAAAATTATTATTTCAACATACCAGGCTGCGAGCGGTGCAGGAACTGGCGGAATAGGTGAACTTGAGGCTGAGACAAAAAAAGCTCTCAGCGGCGAGGCTGCATGCAGCAGGGTGTTTCAGCATCCGATAGCATTTAATGTAATACC
>JAGLMX010000163.1 GCA_023139785.1 Candidatus Aenigmatarchaeota archaeon
CAGCGCCTTGGAATTGACTTTGTGTAAACACAAAATTAGAACCTGAAAATTACATTCTCTAAGTTTTTTACGCGAGCATTAGCTATGCTTATGCCTTCTGTTTCAAGAATGTGTATTTTCTTTTCAGTGCCGTGCATAAAACCACCGACTGCGCCATCGCTTCTTACAACCCTGTGGCACGGTACCTCAGAATTCGTGTTTTTGTTCAATGCATTGCCGACCGCGCGACAAGCATTCGGACACTCTATTGCTTTAGCTACATAAGAATAAGTCGAGACTTTGCCTCGTGGTATCTTTTTCACGACAGAAAAAACTTTGTTTTTAAACTCTGTTGAAATGCTAACACCCGTAATCAGTTCGCACTCACGCCGAACGCCCCGGGCAGGACTCGAACCTGCGACGACATGGTTAACAGCCATGCGCTCTACCTGCTGAGCTACCGAGGCATATTCAACGAGCGAAGCCAAAAATGGCATGCTCGCAACATTTTTGAGTTGAGCCGTTGAATAGCTTGAAAAGCCTACCCAACCGCATTTGCGGATTTTCATGATATTTGAGGAGTGCATCCCAAAAATAGCATCTTGAAAACACGCCATTGTTACCGTTTTCGAGACGTTGGAACGAAGTGAAGTGCAGTGACTTCGTGCTCGCAACATTTTTGAGTTGAGCCGTTGAATAGCTTGAAAAGCCCACCCAATTGCATTTGTGGATTTTCATGATCTCAAAACGAAACCAAGGGCAACGTTTTGAGGAACTGTATAGAGCACACATGTCCATTTTGAGCGCGAGACAAGCAAGCCACAAAACCAACTAGGTTCTGTAAATCACTCAATCCAGCAGACCTTATATTCTACAGCAATGCATAAAAAGCTATATACGTTACATCGGTTCAAACCAAATAAACTGCAAAACCTATTTAATTTGAAGAGTTACATAAGACAACAGGTGATTCCATAACAGCAAAACTACGAAACATTCTTTCAACCCCTCTTTTTGAAGGCGCAGAAAAAATAATGCTTCTCGGTGCAGGAGAAATCGGAAAAGAAATAATTCTTCAGGCGCAGCGCCTCGGCATAGAGACAATCGCTGTTGACCGCTATGAAAACGCCCCTGGGCAGCAGGTAGCGCACCGCTCCTACACAATAGACATGAAGGACGGCGAGGCACTCAAAGCCGTCATACTTAAAGAAAAACCGGATGCAGTCATTCCTGAGATTGAAGCAATAAACCTTGATGTCCTCTTTGAGCTTGAAAAACAGGGCGTAAATATAATCCCAAACGCAAACGCCACCCACATCGCAATGCACCGCGAAAGGACAAGAGAAATGTTTGCAAAAGAGGCAAAAGTCCGCACATCGAAATACGCCTATGCGTCAACACTTGACGAATTGAAAGACGCCTGCGAGAAAATCGGTTATCCCTGCTGGACAAAGCCCATACAGTCATCTTCAGGGCAGGGCTCCTACTTTGTAAAAGAACCAAAAGACATTGAAAAAGCATACAAGAACGCCCACGCCCACGCGCGAGGCTCTGCTGACAAGATTATCGTTGAAGAACATATCGATTTCAAGCTAGAGGTAACCGAGCTTGCAGTGCGCCACCTTGATGAAAATAACAATCCGATAACCAGCTTTCCAAAGCCTGTCGGGCACTACCAGATTGACGGGGACTACCATGCAAGCTGGCAGCCGGCAGAAGTATCTGAAAAAGTCGAGCGCGACATTTATGCCACAACAGAAAAGATTACCAATTGCCTCGGCGGCCTTGGGCTTTTCGGATGCGAACTTTTTATCGGTCAGGACGACACCGTCTATGCCAATGAAATAAGCCCGCGCCCGCATGACACCGGAATGGTCACTATGAGTACACATGCGTCCGGCTATTCAGAGATGGGGCTTCACGCAAGGGCTGTGCTTGGCCTTCCGATACCGACAGTTGAAGTAAACAACGTGAAGCAGATACCCCTTATGTCGCCGGGAGCAACACATGTGATACTTTCCCCGATAGATGCAAAGAATGCGCAATATCGAAACATATATCCTGCAATGAACATATACCCGAACTCGACCATAAGGCTGTTCGGGAAGCCGGAAGCGCACGTGGGGCGCAGGATGGGCGTTGCTATAGCTCTTGCAGACACAGCAAAAGAGGCCGTAGAGCGCGC
>JAGLMX010000164.1 GCA_023139785.1 Candidatus Aenigmatarchaeota archaeon
TGTGGCTGCATTCAAAATGACTGAGGCCCCTAAAATAATAACTAAAAGCAGCGTCCAAAATTTATAATCATATTTCATACGGATTAACATTCTTTTTATGCGTTAATAAACTTTTTTTTGTACTGGTCGTCGATTGAGTTTAACTATTGTGCTATTGAGAAGTTAGTCCGCAGGACTAATTTGGATGTATGAACGGTTAAAATATAGATCCGCTTCTTCCGGTTTTTCGGCCTCTTTTTCGTTCATCGCGCAGTACCTGTTTTAGTTCTGCGTATGGATCTAAAACCGAATCAATACACATGCCCAGGAGACCCGCCCCACAAACTCCATGTTGACTGTCAAAAACATCCTGCCCGAAAACCCCCTGAAGCACATATGTTGTGGCGCCGTTGCGACAGGAGTCTTCTATAACGTTTATTCGTTCTTCTTTTTTAGAGAATTTATTGCGGACATCTTCAAGTTTTTCATTGAACAGGTTGCTTTTCTGTGCATCACTCACGCAATTAATGCGCGCTTCAACTAATACATTATCATAGAGAGTTTGATTTTCTCCAACTGCAGAAGTGTATTCTTCCAAACGAAACAAATCGTCCTCGTTTCCATCCTGCATGCTTTGTTCTATTTCGTCAAGAGTAGTTTCTCTGGCATAAACACGAACTGTTTCCCATTGTTTGGTGCCCGAATAGTTTTTTTCACAACCCTTATATTTCAGAATGTGATCCGCATAATTCGTATGTTTTTCTGTGCCGTTTTGGGCTTTGAACGTAGGCGTTTCAAATGCCCCCTGATTGGGAAGGCCTCGCAAACATTGTTCGAGATAATCACTCTTTATCGCAACAATCATAAGTCGATATGGGGTATAACATTTATTAATCATTACTTGGAGATGAATTAGAACAAAAGTCCCTTCATGCGAATAACTCATATCACTTGATAATCACAGACCTTGAACCGGCCCACACGAAAACTGCGCATGTCCTGCAATTCCGGGTTGTGATTAGTCATAATCTCGCCCACATATTTGCCGCCAACGTCCTTTGGATGCTGCATGTACATATGAGAGCTTAGTTGCTCCAGGCCCTGTTCACTTAATTTTTGCAGCAACTGGCCAAAATAATCATATTCATAGCCCGGCGAAAGGAGGCCTTCAAGTTCCTTGTATAAGGGCAAATCAAAGAAAACAACGTCCTCATCGCTTTGAGACTGATCAGGCGAATAAATATTGTGCGTTAGAAGAATCTGGTTTATTATTTCATCAATAGGTTTTGCATTTGCCTCAGATGAAATTGTAAATGGCATGAATTCGGCAGTTGTTTTATATAAAACACACGTTCCTTTAGAATTCGTATCTGTATTCAACGTCAATATCATGGGTTTGGGCAGACGCTTCGCCACACCAACTAACGCAGTGTTTAGTTCAGAATCATATCCACAAAGAAGTTCTCTAAGCTCATTGGCTTCTACATTTAATGCCATTCTATCATCTCAAAGCATTTGTTATTTGTAAGTGACACTCAACAAAATATATATGTATGCCCTGCATGATTTAGAGTATACCGCGATAGGCTTGTGTTGCAGGCGCATCTATAATGATCTGATTTATTTAAGAACGCCCTTGTAATGATTTCTTTTCTTTAATAACATTCTAATACTAAGATTCATTATGGCTTCAAAATACATTGCAATAGAAGGAATGGACGGTTCCGGCAAGACCACACAGGCAAAGATGCTCACAGAATTTCTGAAAAAGCAGGGCTTCAGTGTCCTTTCAGTGACGGAGCCAAGCAAGAGCGCCCTCGGCAAAATGATTTCTGAAAAGCTTATCAAGAAAAAGTACTCCCCTGAAGCCGTTGCCCTTGCGTTTTCATGCGACCGCATGATTCATTTTGACGAAATCATAAGGCCTGCGAGCGAAAAATACGACTACATAATCACTGACCGCTCATATATCTCAAGCATGGCTTACCAGCCACTTCAGGGACTGCGCTTTGAATGGGTGCGCGAACTTAACCGCTACGTCATGAAGCCGGATTTGATCTTTCTGCTGGACATACCTGCTGTTGTCTTCATGCAGCGCAGGGGAAAGACAAAAGTGATTTTTGAGAATCATGAGTTCCAGAAAAAGCTTAGGCAGGCGTATCTTGCGCTTCCAAAGCGCCTGA
>JAGLMX010000165.1 GCA_023139785.1 Candidatus Aenigmatarchaeota archaeon
GCAATGCCTGCCTAATACAGCAGGCTCCAACATGGGCCTGCACTGCAAAACACACACACAAATTGCAGAAACAAACATACTATTTCTTGCACCACTTCTGTCAGAAGGTGATATGATATGGCAAAACTCGCACAAACATCTACAAAATACCAGATACGCGCTCGCATAAATGCAGAAGGCGCAGTTGAAAAACCCGACGTAATCGGCGCTCTTTTTGGGCAGACCGAAGGCCTGCTTGGACCGGAACTTGATTTGCGTGAAATGCAGCAGACCGGAAGAATCGGGAGAATAGAAGTTTCTATTGACACAAGAAACGGAAGGTCTAACGGAACAATAGTGATTCCGTCATCTCTTGACATAACAGAGACAGCACTTGTAGCAGCCGTGCTTGAGACAATAGACCGCGTTGGTCCGTGCAATGCAAAAATATCTGTGGACACAGTCGAAGATCTTAGGACTGTAAAGAGAGAATATGTCATAAACCGGGCAAAGCAGATACTTTCACACTTGATTGGAAAAATACCGGAAACAGCGACCGTCACAGAAGAGCTTATGGAGTCTGTAAGGCAGGCAGAGATAACAGAGTACATGAAAATGCCGGCAGGGCCTGATGTTGCAACAGCAACCAGCATAATAGTTTGTGAAGGCAGGGCCGATGTAGTTACATTGCTTCGCCATGGCGTGAAGAATGCAATTGCTGTTGGAGGTACATCTGCACCGCCTACTTTGACAAAAGTCTGCAGGGAAAAAGAATCCACGGTATTCCTTGACGGAGATCGTGGCGGAGATCTAATATTAAAAGAGATTCGGCAGATTGCTGAAATCGACTATATTGCACGAGCACCATACGGAAAAGAAGTTGAAGAGCTTACCAAAAAGGAAATCTTTAAGGCATTGCGTGACAAGGTGCCTGCACCGCAGATGTCTGCGACGGCAAAACCACGAAACACCACTTCGGAGAAAAGCCCGGTAGACCAAAAGAAACAAAGGCCTGTAAAAGCCCCTTTTGTAAAAAGCACAACAACAACTCCCGAAAAAGCACAGAAAAAAGAAAAAATGAGTGCAGACAAAAGAGACCAGTTTCGTGAACAGTTGAATGATCTTCTTGGAACACGAGCTGCAGCAATCTATGATCGAAAAGGAAATTTTGCAGGCAGAGTGCCGCTAAAAGAACTTCAGCGCTCAATAGGCCACGTATCAGAACCCGGTTCTCTCGTTGTTGACGGGGAAATTACAAAAGACATGGTACGCCTTGCAGAGACCACAGGAATACAGACTTTGGTCGGCACTGCAATAAAAGATGCCAGTAGATCGCGCTCTGTTCTTCTTGTAACTATGGAAGACCTGAAGTAGTGGCGTGGCACAGCGCCAGCAGATGAGGCTATGATTCGAAAGGAACGATTAGTTGCACTCTTGCAGAGGCTTGTTCAGACCCCGTCTGAAAATCCACCCGGCAACGAAGAACGTATATCAAAGATAATTGAAGAATCGTTTTCTTCAGCAGGCCTTGATGTTCAAATAACCACATTTGAAAAAAAGCGCCCGAATGTTCTTGGCACCCTCAAAGGAAAAAGCAGCGAAAACCCGCTTGTATTTATTGCGCACTCAGACACAGTGCCTGCAGGGCGCGGGTGGGACACACCACCGTTTTCCGGGAAAATAAAAGACGGAAAACTCTACGGACGCGGTGCCACCGATGACAAGTGCCATGTTGCAATGCTTGCAGAAGTCGCAAAAAGCATGAGTGAAGACAACGTTATTCTAAAACAGGACATTCTTTTTCTTGCAATGGCTGATGAGGAGTCCGGCGGTGGCGCAGGCCTGATTCCTTTACTTGAAAACAAGAGCCTTCCTGCAAAAGAAGCAGTGATTTTGGATGGCGACGGTTTTGAAATAACCATTGCGCAAA
This sequence comes from Candidatus Aenigmatarchaeota archaeon, assembly GCA_023139785.1. Lineage (GTDB taxonomy): Archaea > EX4484-52 > EX4484-52 > EX4484-52 > B79-G9 > JAFCBV01. The sequence goes on from JAGLMX010000165.1 coordinate 1,910, forward strand.
AAGGCCTGATGCATGCAAGGGCAACTGTATTTGGAAAAAAAGCGCACGGAGCATACCCTCATCTTGGAATAAGCGCAATTGAAGACAGCGCAAAAATAATCTGTGACTTAAAGGACTCGCCCATATCAAATGAAACACACCCTCTTCTCGGAGAAGCCACAATAAACATCGGCACTATTTATGGTGGGGAACGAGTAAACATCGTTGCCGACAAGTGCGAGTTTGATATTGATGCGCGCTTTGCGCCGCCGA
>JAGLMX010000166.1 GCA_023139785.1 Candidatus Aenigmatarchaeota archaeon
CCCATGTTGAATGTCTTGAACATCTCTGCGTCATCAATGTTTGCAAGGCGCTGTATTTCACCAAATATTTTGGGTACTCGAAGAATGCTGTCAAAGTGAAAGCCAACGTCTTTGTTCAGGCGCTTCAGGTTGAGAAACCCGCTTCCTGTAATGTTTGAAAGCCCTGTGATGTCTGAAAAATGCTTTTCAAGCACTTTGAGAACGGGCTTTACATAAATCATGGTTGGTGTGAGAAGCTCTTCAGACACTTTTTTGCCCCACGGCAAGACATCATTTATCTTGTGGTTTTCAAGCATCACTTTTCGCGCAAGAGTGTAGCCATTGCTGTGGATTCCTGTGCTTGCAAGGCCAATTATCTTGTCTCCGGGCGCAATTTTGTCCCCGAGAATCACTTTGTCCTTTTGAACAACTCCGAGGCACGTTCCGGCAATGTCAAACCCTTTTCCGTTGATTCCGGTTATTACGCCTTTGAGTGTCGCGGTCTCACCGCCTATAATCGCAATTCCTGCCTGTTTTGCGCCTTCAGCAAGCCCGATAGCGATTTCTCCGGCTATTTTCTCGTCTGTTGTCTCAACAGCAAGATAGTCAACCATTGTAATGGGCTCGGCACCTACGCAAATGATATCATTCACATTCATTGCGATCATATCAATTGCGATTGTGTCAAACTTGTTTGCTTCCTGTGCAACCAAAACTTTAGTGCCTGCGCTATCTGTTGAGAGAACCAAATACTGGTTCGCGCCGATATCAACAAAATTGGCGTAGTGGCCGATTTCAGATTTCACTTCGCCTGGCTTTCCTTCGCGAAGTTTGGCTGTTGCCTTTAGGATGTCGACTATTTTGCTGACGGCTTTGTTTTCTTCGTTAATGTCAACGCCGGATGACGCATAGGTTGTCTTTTCAGGCATGGTTTAGATGAGTGCCAAAATTATATAAGATATATTGCTTTCAATTCTTTGTCACTCATTATTTTATCCCGAAAATCATCAGCATTCTCAAAACATTTCGTTTGCTTTTCGTCTTTAAGTTCCCTGAGAAGTGAAGATACTATCTTAGACACGTCTTTGTCTGGAATAATCTCAACATCAGCAAGATCAAATGTTTTAATACGGGAACTGTGAACTAAATTCGTAGGCCCCCATAATGGATATAGGCCAACAATATCTGAATTTGTACCTGCGGTATCCAGCCAGTATATGTCGGGTTTATCTGTCTTCAACTTAAAAACAGGATTTTTATTGATATCTTCAATTTTGAGTATGTATCTGCCTTCGTTAGTCTGTCGAAGTGTACCGATATACTTGCCGGACTCTATCCGTTCAATGTGCCTGGTTGAAGAAAGGTCCTGGTATGGCGACACAGTATGGTCAGGTGTCTTTACAGACCCAATCCATCTTTTGAACCCATTGATATTTCTAGCCCGACGATTATCTCCGGTTCCTGTTACCCGTGTTCCAACTTTAGTATATACGTCATTCATAACATCACCCCATAATTTAATTACCAATTGCAAATCATATCAGGATTGGTGTTATGTTCTTGCCTTTGATTTCTTTCCAAAAACCCTTAGGGGTTTCGCAATCTATGGCTTGTTCTTCGTCTTTAAGTGCATTAAGAAGCGAAGATGCAATTGTATATGCATCATGGTTTTTAGTGACTTTTTCAAGGCGCATTATTCCGTCGGAACTAGGAGCTATACTAGTGCCATTTCGAAAGATTTCTACGCCAACAGTTTCAGGTTTATTCAAGAAATATATTCCTGGACCGTTGGTTCGCAATTCTAAGACAGGCGTATTCTGTGCATCTGCAATCCGAATGCTATAAGTATTGTTTGGTTCCTTTAGAATTGATCCATGCAAACGGCCTGAAGCCATTGCATCCAAATATTCGACAGACGGGTCTTCTTCTTGATATTGTGGTGGATTAACGCCGTTTGACAGAATTCTTTGTCCTGCCTCAGTCCAATCGGTATTAATTTTACTTGCAGGAAGCTTGCTGCCTCCAGTAACGCGCGTTCCATTTCCAGAATATTGTCCACTCATAACATCACCACATAATAGTGGTGATTATGACTTTAAAAAGCTGTCGGTTGCCTGAA
>JAGLMX010000167.1 GCA_023139785.1 Candidatus Aenigmatarchaeota archaeon
TCTGTTGCCCCGACAGTTATTGCATTTCTTGCAGTGCCGGGAGACATTATGGTTTGAGCGTATGGACCGCTGTTTCCTGCAGCCACTACCACTACGACCCCGGCATCAACTGCATTGTCTACTGCAACAGAAGCAGGGTCATCAGGGTTTCCTGAACTTCCAAGGCTTAGTGAAATTACATCGGCGGAGTCATTTACAGCTTGCTCAATTCCTGCAATAACGTCAGAAGAACTACCACTGCCATATGCATCCAAAACCTTGTATGCCAATAGTTTGGCGTCCGGGGCAACACCTTTCAGGCTTCCGTTTCCTGCGGCAGTTCCTGCCACATGCGTTCCATGGCCATTGTCGTCCATTGGGTCGTTGTCGTCATTGACAAAGTCATACCCGCCAATAACTTTTTCACAGGAACTGTTAGAAGCGTACGTTCCGTTTGCGACTTTGTCAATGTAGAATCCATAGTCTATAACAGAATAATCACTTGTGAGCTTTATCTTGATTAGATTACCTTCGATTGCAGGCGTCCAAAAATCTGTGAATGTGCCGCTGTAGGAAGCCACAATTTCATCGGCTGCGTTCAGGAGATAAACATAGTCATAATTACTTTCTGTTGATATGTTAACAAAGTGGACAGATATATGCGAGAAGCCGCTTTGTGTTATAGTCCATGTGTTGTCGTAGTCGTTAGTGTAAGAGTGCGGGGATTCTGTGACGTTGTCCCGCACAGGGTCTTGTGGCAGGTAGCTAACACCCATGCTTGTGCAATTTCCAAGATCTATATGAGTGTAGTCAATACCAGTGTCAATTATTGCAATTGTTGTGTTTTGGCCGGTTATGTTTCTTCCCTGCCCGTCCAGCAGGTTCCAAAGGCTTGTTGCATTTATAAGAGGCACACTGACATCAAGTGTTGCGCGCACTTCTTTATCAAGGTGAACTTTTTCAACATAAGGCAGTTTTTCTATTTCGTTAATTGATTGCACTGAAGCTGATATGGCAATGCCATTGAATACATTTTTAAACTCATTTGAAAACATTACACCGCTGTTTTTTTTGCCGGCAATAGCTGTTATTTCCTGCTTTGCCTTGTTGTGTGCTTTTTGGATTTTCTCACTGTGAAGCTCTAGTATTTTCGGCATATTTTTTTCCAGTTTCTGCTGCTTCTGCTCAAGGGAAAAAATCTCGCTTTCAATGACATCTAAAGTGTTTGCACTAACAGCGTATTTTCCTGAAGTTTTTGCCTGCATGTCTGAAAGAGTAATTTCCTTTTCAGACCGGATTTTATCTAAAGTTTGAATCTCTTCTTCCAGCTCTGCTTTTTTTATGATAACCGGCACGTCCTTAAACTGGATTATGTAGTTTTTGTTTTTTTTGTTTTCTTCATCAAGAAATCTGCTTAGCTCTTCTGCATCAAAAACAATGCGCAATGTTTTCATGGTTCCTGAAGAATCAGCGATTCTAAGGTAACTTCCCTGAAGGGCTGAAAAAGGAAATTTGTAATTCGCATATTGGCGTTTCGTGTCACCGGAGACGGATATGCGAACATGGCCTTCATATAAGTGCGGTGTCAGGACAAATGCGCCGTATCGGTATGTTCTGTCTTTTAGTATCTGAACAATATCCAGTTCTTCAATGTTTGATGCCAAGGCATTGGAGCCTAATGCATTGTTGGAACTTTCAGTTTCGGACAAGTTATCGCTGAAAGCATGCGAAGAAAAAAGAATCAATGCAAGCGCAGGTAAAACAAGCAGAAGCTTTGTCGTGAATTCCATATATTTGTACATTGCTTTATAGAATATATAAGCGTGCGCAAAAGATACCTTTTTGAGTCATAAGGAGGCGCTATTGGAGCTAATTTACGCACATAATTCAAAAAAAAAACAGATGCCATGCCCCGAAAAACTGGGCTGATTACGTGCTTGCAGTTATTGTTATGGTTCCTTCCTGTGTGTCTCCGGCAGGAACTCCAAGAGGCAGTGCTGCAATAAGCTTCATGAATGTTTCCGAACCAGGCACGACTGTCTCGTTCCAGAGGAACGGCACAGTTGTGC
>JAGLMX010000168.1 GCA_023139785.1 Candidatus Aenigmatarchaeota archaeon
CCTCTTGTGACAAACATGTGTTTGGCAATAAAAGAAGCCGGGCGTGAACCAAACGTTGGAGGGAGTGCAGGGTCAACACTACTCGCACTCCTTGTGAATCACGGAATAAACGGAGTTTCTCTGGGTTTCGGCACAAAAGGAACAACACACGCCGCAAACGAACACGTCATAATAAACGATGTTTTTGACGGCGCACGCGCAATAGAGCAGTTTATAAAAAAGCACATCGGCATTGAAAAAAACTGATTTTTTAACACAAGTGCCGGAAGATGTGCTAGGGGAGCAGATACTAATGGACAATACAATAAATTTTTCATGGATTGCAAAATGTGTTTCGGATTCTATGCTGGTATCTCAGATAGAGAATCCTGCGATTTCAAAACTGAAAAAGAAAGACGCAAAAAAGGTTCGTGCGATATCAAAAAAACTTCCTCTAAAAAAAGAAACATTGAGCGATAATGAAAATAAGCTTGTCAACAAGTTTTCTGCGCCAAAATATGGGCCGATTTTCTACGAGATAAAAGGCGTTGTGCATTACAAAGGCCTCATCGGTGAGACCGTCATCATACAATATGTTGAAAGCTCAAAAGACAGTTTGATGCTTGCACAGGAACTTCAGAAAATCGCATGGGCGCGCGGCTGCCATGCCATGCGCATTCCGTTATCATCAAAAGACCTTAAGGCCCGATACAAAACAGCGCCTGACAACACATTATTCGAGCTTTCAAAACTTTCTCTTGGCTTGATTCGCTCAGCAGACGTAAGCATAACAGTAGGTGACGAAGAAGATCCGACGTGGTCGCGCGGCCTGGAAGAGAAACTCGCATATGGTGCCAGGGCATCCCGCGAAAGATACAATGCATACGAAAAGGCACGCGGGCGAAGCGCACTTCTTTCAATTCCGATAAGGCGAAAAGGGTTTGTCCCGCAAAAGAAATACTTTTCTGTTTTTTACTCATCTTTAAAGGAGACCTTCTCTAAAAAAATGATAAATATTATTGACAACTACGAAAAACAATTCAAAAACAAAGATGTGATTCGCATCACCGCAAATGACGGCACAGACCTCACATTTTCTATAAAAAACAGGATTCTTTTGCGCGACGATGCCCTTGCACCAAAGAAGAAAGCAGGCGGAGAACACTATAATTTCCCTGCAGGTGAGGTTTTTGTTGCCCCCATAGAAACATCTGCAGAAGGCACAATAATTTTTGATTATGTTACGCCGCGCGGGTTTGGGCTCATACGAGACCTCAAAATGGTGTTTAAAAAAGGCAAAGCCGTTGAGTTTTCAGCAAAAGGAGACGGCGCAAAGGCGTTCAAAAAATTCCTTGATGCAAACACAGGCAAAAAAGATATGATTGGAGAATTCGGAATCGGATGTAACCCCGGTGCAGAGTTTATCGGCACAACAATAGTTGATGAAAAAATATACGGCAGCATCCATATCGCAATCGGATGGAACAAAGGGCCATTCAAGGGAAAAAACGAGGCATCCTCACACCAGGACATGATAAAAATACTGAAGGGCAAGCAGGGCAATGTTTATGCCGACGGGAAACTTGTAATAAAAAACGGCATGCCCGTATAGAGAAGATACAACAGGAGAGCGCATACTAATGCAAGACATATTGACAAATGCAATGAATTACGCAGCAGGACTTGGAAATGTTTCTTATGCAGATTCGCGCGCAATAACAGCAAAGAACATTTCAATGGGCGTGAGCACAAAAGAAGAAGCCGCACAAAGCGGCGAGTTTTTCGGCATAAGTGTAAGAGTACTCGCAGGCGGCGCATGGGGTTATTCATCAGCGCAGTCCGCTGAAAGAGCAGCGGTTAACAAAGCAGTTGACACTGCAAGAAAATGCGCGCTTGCAGTAGCAGCAAATAAAAAAGAAAAAATAGTGATTGACACTCAAAAGCCGGTGAAAGACAAAGTACAGATTCTGGGAAAAGAAAGTCTTTTTGACATGCCTTTTGAAGAGCAGAGAAAACTGCTTCA
>JAGLMX010000169.1 GCA_023139785.1 Candidatus Aenigmatarchaeota archaeon
GGTATCAGGCCGGCCTTCATAGTGCGGACTCTTGTGTTTATGTAGGGATATCTTCCAAGCCCGATTTTCTTTTTTTCACCCATTTTTGCACCTTTAATCAAAAAGCATTCCGGAAACATCTTTAATGTTTTCAGATTTTAATGCCGCTAAAACACTGTCAAAGGACTTGTCAAGGCGCACAGTGCGCTCGGAGTTCTCAAAAATAATGCCTCCGAGAAGGTTCTCCTCAATAACTTTCACATTTTTGGCAAGCTTCTTCACTATTGCAATGTCTTCCTTTCTTGCGTACATATACGCTGGCTCAAACTCCTGTTTTGCGTTTTTTACGAGCTTTGCGTATACTTTCTCTTTTGCCTTTTTGTCAATAGCAATAATCTTGTTCTCAAGCGCGGTGTACACTTTTTCTATCACATCTTTTTTCGCATCAAGAACAAGCCTTTTTTCTTCAAGCTTTGCAGATGCAAGCTCTTTTTTTGCCATGGCATCAAGTATGCTTTGCGTTCGCCTGTCGGCTAAGCCTCGTTTTTCTTCAATGCTCTTATTTACAGATTGCATGATACTTTCTGCTTCTTTTTTCGCATTGTTCTTTATTTCATCTGCTTCTTTTTTCGCTGTTGAAATTAATTCGTCTGATACTTTTTCAAGGCTCACTCTAACACCTCTTTTATAGTAGACCGTAGTCAGAACACATAGCATAAACCGTATTCTGCTTTGGCGCCTACTGACTACCATTGTTGTCTACTGGACGGTCTATATTTTTCCTACAATTAGAAACGCTATCACAAATCCAAAGAGCACAATTGTTTCAGGAAGGACAGTCATTATCAATCCTTTTACGAAAAGCTCTTCTTTTTCAGCCATAGCCCCAACAGCAGCAGCACCTATATCTTTCTCTGCAATTGCTGCAGCTAATGCGGAAATGCCTATTGCGAGGCCAGCTCCTATTGCTAAAATTCCTGCTTGTTCAGCCATATGTATTTCCTCCTTCATAAATTAATATTATACTCTATAGCGCCTTCTTTGAGCCGAAAGGCATATATCTCTTTCCCCCTCCGTGGTAAAACTTCAGGAAAAATTCAACGTAGTGAAGACGCATTGAGTGGATAAACGGGCTCATTAGCCCCAGACAGATATTAACTGTGTGGCCCATAACAAAGATTATTGTTGCAAACACCATGCCAAGAGGGCCTGTGTGAAATAGTGCAGTTGCATTCTCATTTACAACTACGGCAAGTATGACAGACACAAGCCCGACAGCCATAAGGCGCGCATAGGACAATATGTTTGCAATAAGTGCCGGCAGCTCGAGAACTCCTTTGACGCCTTCGCCTTTTACAAGCATTATGAATGACGCAAACAACAACAAATATCCTGCTGTGACAGGCATGAAATTATACAGTGGATTTGACAAAACTAATATCGGAATAACAGACACGCTATTAAGCAGGCCTATTTCGAGTAAAATCCAGCTTGCCTTCTCAAATATGGCGTGTTTTAGCCCGTGCATATTCAGAGTATTGACAAATCCTATTACGAACCCGATATTTACATGAAGAAACCCAAGTAGAATCGATAAAGTAAACAATTCTGAAGCCCCATGCACGCGGCTCAAAAGATGTGGTATATGATATCCTCCGAGTTCCTCAAACCCGAAAAATTCCCCGTACGCAAGCCCAAAAATGATTGTCGAAATTGACGAGAAGCATAAGACCGTCATAAGGCTTTTCAATGGCGGTATCTTGCTGCGCAAAATAAGGAAAATCGCAAGCGTGAGAATCCCGTAGCCGAAGTCACCAAGCATGAATCCAAAGAAAAGCGGAAATGTAAGAAACATAAAGAACGTTGGGTTTATTTCATTGTATTTGGGTAAAGAATAAAGGTCAAGGAAAAACTCGTATGGCTTTACTGCGTTCGGGTTGGTCAGAGCCACAGGAGCATCTTCAAAATCTTTGTCTTCCCTGCCGATGAAAAGAGATCCAT
>JAGLMX010000017.1 GCA_023139785.1 Candidatus Aenigmatarchaeota archaeon
TGCTCAAGCCGATGTGTTTCAGCCTCCATGTTTATGTCTTCTGCATTGTACTTCAGGATTTTTACCAGAAACACTTCAATAACCCTGTGCCTGTATACCGCTTTTTTTGCCTCTCTCAAACCTTTTTCAGTAAGCTGCACTTTAGTATATTTTTTTGATTCTACAAGGCCATTTGTTTTAAGCTTCCTGTTTATCTCAGACACACTTGCTCTGGACACATTAAGGAACGTGGCAACATCAACCGATTTTATGCCAGAGTCCCTTTCTTCAGAATCCTGTTTTTCATAAATTTCATACATTACACGAAGATAGTCTTCTCTTGTTTTTAATTCCATTATGTTAGGTGTTATTAACAAAGTATTTAAACCTTTTGTTTGTTAGGGTTTCCTAACATTTTTAATGCCGACTTACGCAGGGAATTTAATCCAGAATGGGTGCAGAGCCTCTTTCTCAAGGAGCAAGTATTGTTTTATAAATTTGGCCAATCAACGCTTTGAAGAAGGAGAAATCACGATAAGGAAAGTATGGGTGAAAGTCCCTCGCTGGCCCGCAGCCGTTAAAGCCGGAATGCTTATTTGATTTTATAAAGGATCGTGGAGATGTCCGAATGAGCATATTCTATGAATAAGTAGAAGCTCATGCGATTTCTCATGAATTTGATTCAGGAGTTAGTTAGATGAACGGCTATGGTAAAGTCCATGTTATCTACGGATATGGCGCAGGTAAAACCAGCGCCTCTGTAGGTCGCGCTATTCGCGCAGCAGGCGCAGGCCTGAATGTTGTTTATGTCTCGTTTATGAAAGGGGGAGAAAGCAGCGAGGTTAAACTTTTGCGGGAAATACCGAAGATTGATTATTATTGCCCTGGCGCTCATGATTTTATTCCGGAGGGAGGCATCCCAACAAAATCCCAAGTAGAGCACGCAATGATGGCTTTGAATTATGCAGAATCCTGTTCAGATAAAAAAGAAAATGAGTGGTATGATTTATATTACGACAAAAAAGTAAATTCAAAAGATGATTTATGCAATAATAACGAACCAAATATGCTTATTTGTGATGAAATATTAACGGCAGCATTTTGGAATGTTATTGAGTTAAAACAGGTTGTTGGTTTAATTAGGGGTAAAAGAAATGATTTGGAGTTAATAATGACAGGACATTTCTGTCCTCCTGAAATACAATGTTGTGCCGATTATGCATCTGAAATAAATAATATCAAGCACCCTTATGAGGAGTGTGGGCTTCAGGCAAGAAGAGGAATTGAATTTTAAGGCAGATGTCTTGTGGTTGTGTGTAAATGTATTTATAAGGAAACTACGGAAGCAATTCGGGATTTCTATAAAATCGTTTGTGAAGTAAAATAAGGTTGCCGTTCCATTCTCTCAAGAAACAAAAATACCCTTACGGCCGCAACCTGTCCGGATCCCTCGGGAAAAGAGTTGCCTCTCGTATGTTCTCAACACCTGTTATTGCCATTGTGATTCTTTCAAGCCCGATTGACCAGCCAGCGTGAGGGGGTGCGCCAAATCTGAAAGTATTGATGTAGTCAGTGAAGTTCTCAGGGTTCATGCCCTTTGCCTTAATGCGTTCTTCCAGGAGTTTGGGTAAATGAATTCGCTGTGCGCCCGAGCAAAGCTCAAGCCCTCGGTACATGAGGTCAAATGCCTTACACTTCTTTGGCTCTTCATCATCAGGCATGCTGTAAAAAGCCCTTATGTCTGTCGGCCAGCCGGTAATCAAAAAAGGAGTTTCCCAGCCAACAATTTCACATATTTTCTTTTCAGCAGGGCTTGACAAGTCCTCACCCCATTTAATATTAATGCCCTCCTTTGCAAGCATTTCAAGAACTTCAGTATAAGTTATCCTTCGAAGCGGAAGCTTTGGAACCTCAAAGCCTTTCCTGCCAATAGTCTCAAGGTCTTTGGTGCAATGTTTGTTGACTTCTGAAAACACGTTCTCAACAACTTTTTCAAGAACATCCATTGCCCCGCTGTCATCTGCGAACCCCATTTCAATATCCATCTGCCTACACTCTGTAAGATGTTTAACAGTATGCGACATTTCAGCCCTCCAGACCGGAGTAATCATCCAGACACGGTCAAACCCACCAACAACAGCCATCTGCTTGTAAAGTTGCGGGCTCTGTGCAAGAAACGCCTCTTCGTTGAAGTAAGGCAGTGCAAAAAGCTCTGCTCCCCCCTCAGAAGACGATGAAATTATACATGGTGGCTGAATTTCAAGGAACTTCTGCCCGCGAAGCGAGTTGCCAAAGGCTTCCTGAATTTTTGCCTGTATTTTGAATATGGAGACAACCTCTCGGTGGCGCAAATCAAGAAAGCGGTTGTCAAGGCGCGTGTCAATGTTTGAATGTATCTTTCCGCTAACGTCAAGGGGTAATGGCTTGTCAGACGCAGCAACAAGCTCTGCATTGTCCGGCTTTATTTCAAACCCACCGGGCGCCTGCTTGCTTGGCTCTGCCTTACCTGTGACTGAAAGGACATCTTCCTTACCGATTTTTTTTAAGAATTCAAACACTTCGGGCTTTGTCACGCCGGTTTTGCCCGTAATCTGCACGCTCCCTTCGCGGTCGCGCAGTGTTATGAATATTAGTTTCCCTATGTCCCGGATGTCATGCACCCAGCCAGCTACCTGTACGTTGTCTTCCGGCTTTATCTCGTTTGAAAAGTGTGTTCTGTACATAAGTTTACCTAAATGTTGGCCAAAATAAAAAGCACCGCAATCCATGTCGTAATATACGGCAGAACCCCTGCCTGGGTTATCTCTGCTTCAGGAAATTTTCCTATGGCAAACTTTTTTAGTGCAGACAATAAAAGGACACCAATAATCCCTGCAGGCAAAAGGCTGAGTTTCGAGCCAGCAAGCCCTGCAACAATCCCAACCGAAGCGAAAATCAATGATACTTTTGCGTCTTCTGAAAGCATAATTCCACACTTCTGCTTTGCTTGTAATCTTTTTAAGGGTTTCTTCCAAACTTTTCTTTAGCTCGCCAGCTATTGGATTGATAGACTCACCAAAGAAAAGTTTGATCAAAAGAAAGAGTGCTTCGCACGCTTATAGGGTGGCTAAAGTTGGTTGTTGGTTCTGTTAACCCCATATCACTCAGTAGAGTTTCTCAGTTCATCAAATATTTCATCTCTGTCTTTTCGTGATGCCCCTAATGCATAAATTTCATGTGTTAATGCTGGCTCTATGCAACCCCGTACAATGAATTGCGAACCTAAATATGAACCGAAAGAATCACCAATACGGTATTCAGATATACCATCTACTAACTCGGGAGTTCCCACTCCGCAATGTTCGCGCACATAATATGATGTATCTAAAATATCATTTATTACGCCATTCAGATACCCGGCAACTTTTTTCACGCCAGCAGGTTCATCAAGAGTTAGTTTTAACGCAGCGTTTGTTAGAATGTGTGTGTTTTCAGTGGAACATATTTTCATGATAATCCTCCATTAGTATTACGTTTAAGTAGCTACTATGTTATATAACACTTAAATACCTTTTTATTTAAGAAGAGCGCACGTTACGCGCATTAAAGCAGCCCATTCAAAAGCGCAGGCCCAAAAAGCGCATACAATATAAGCAAGAACGTAATGAGTGATATCGTGCTTACGATTTTCTTTCGCTTTTTTGCGTTTTTAACTGAAATTATTTCCTCCATCATAAGCCCTCCGTCAAGAGGCTTTATTGGCAGGAGGTTGAAAAGCGCAATCCCTATGCTTAGGGTTATGACTGTCTCAAACAACATGAGAATGTAGTTTGAGGCAAGAAGAAGGTATTCCAGTGGACCGCCCTTCTGCTCAGGGTCAAATTCTTTGCTAATATACATGTCTTTTGTCAGGAAGCCGAGTATTGCCCTGCTTTGGTTAATTGAGTCTTCCTGCGCGAACAAATTGTATGTAGTGCTGTTTATGACAACATGCACAGCATCCCCCGGAGCCACACGTAACATGACGTCTTGATAGTCTGTGTAATTTCCTATTGCAGCTCCGTTTATTTCTGTAATAACGCCTGTTGGCGGAAGTATCTCTGCTGTGGGCTCAAGGTCAACTGCGGTGTAGCCCACACCCGCATCATACGAGTATTTGTCTGTCAACATGAAAGCCCCGAGAGACATCGGTATAAGCATAAGTATCATTAGCGCGCCTGTCAGCATGTTGCTCCATGAGCCTGCGGCAAATATGCGCGTCTTTTTTATGGATGCTGCCTTTTGTATCTGTTTTTCATCAGGCTCTGCAAAGCCGAGCGGGAGCGGTCCAAAGAACCCGTATCCCATAGACTTCACACGTATGCCCTCACGGCGCGCGACAATAGCGTGCGAGAACTCGTGTACTACAAGAATTATGAAAATGGACACAATCCACGGAATAAGAGGCAGTGAATATACTGGCAGGAATTCGTATTTTTCAGGCACAGAGAAAGGAAGCACAAGTTTTAGCCCTGACTCAGGCACGCCGCCTGTAAGAGCTGTAAGGGTAGAGCCAAGGCCTACAAGGAGTATCATGAAAAAGCTGTACCCTGAAAAACCAAACAAAAGGAACATTGCCTTAAAGAAATAAAGCACAAGCGTTGCGTAAGCAGGGGGTATGTGGAATATCGTTATCAGGCCGGAAAAAAGCCCGGGCAGTAAGTATATTATCAAAAAAGCGGCAAGCAAATATTTTGTGGCAAGAACAGTGACCTGTTTTTGTGCATATTTTTTTTGGCGCGCGACATATGAAACACCGAGCAGCCCAAAACTTGCTACAACTCCTGCATCAGAAAATCGGTCAATTAGTTTTTTGTGTTTTTTTGCAAAAGAATCAATTACTTTCAGCCAGCGCGTTGTGCGCCTGAGCATGAACAGGCCCTCGCGCTTGAAGTTCTTTCTGTCAAGAGTCCAAAGAATTCCAAAAACAGCAAGCAGAAAGGCTAATGATTCAAAATTTCCCATCAGGAATATTCGGCTTCGAACTTTATATAATACCTTGCACCAATATTCCTAAAACCTTAAGGGAGTGGTTTTTATGAATGAAGAAAAAAATATCAAAGAGCTTGCAGTTGAAGACCTTCTTAGAAGAGTAGAGGAACACGATAAAGAAATTCTCTCAAGGGGAATAACCCCTAATGAAATAAAGCGTCCGATTTATCCTGAAGATGTTTCTAAATAAGGCATCCTTGGTGCTTTTATCGTAGTCAAGGGGTGAAACCCAGAGAAAAATTGGTGCGCCGACCGGGAATCGAACCCGGGCCTCCACCATGGCAAGGTAGAATCATGCCACTAGACTACCGGCGCACATTATACTAACCGTGCTTTAGTTTTAATACCAAAATTATAAATGCTAACACAAAGGTCACAGCATTTGCAAGTATAATTGGCAATGAATTGATATACAGCCCGTAAACAAGCCACAAAAAAACACCCACTGTGAATAAACCAAACATTTCAAGCGAGATATCCTTTGTAGACCTTGATTTATAGGTTTTTATTGCCTGCGGCAAAAAGGATATTGTGGTTAAGGTGCCTGCTACTAGTCCAAGCAGGGTTACAAAATCCATATCTTTCATAGTTTTGGCATGTTTATATGTTTTTACGAATAGGTGTATTGCATGACAAGAAACGCATTCATGCTGAAAGGTAATCTTTCGAAAAACGGGTATGACTGGTGGTGGCACTCGCTTGTCGGCATCAACAGTAAAACAAAAAAGTCAAGGCCATTTTTCATCGAATATTATGTAATAAACCCTGCGCTCGGCGCAGGTACACCGGTTATTCCAAGCCCCTCAGACAATAAAGGCATGCAAAAGCCCTCATACGCAATGATAAAAGCAGGCTCTTGGGGGCGAAATGCAAAAGAGATAAACAACTTCTACTCAATAAGTGATTTTTCCGCTTCAACTGAAAAGATGGATGTAAAAATAGGAGAAAATACGGCAACAGAAACGCAAATCAAAGGAAGCGTTTTTATGTCTGTAAAGGATTCAAAAAACCATCCAGAATATATGTCTGATGCAGGAAAAATGAAGTGGAATTTGGCTGCAAAAAAAGTCATCTCGCATGGAGTCGGGTATGGCGCGTCAAAGCCTTTTCGCATGATTAATGCATTTCAGATGTACTGGCACATCGCAGGAATGAAAACAGAATACTCAGGAAAAATAGTTTTCGACGGCGAAAAATATGATGTTTTGCCGGAAACTTGCATTGGCTACCAGGACAAGAACTGGGGGTCTGACTACACAAACCCGTGGATTTGGCTCAACTGCAACTCAATAAGGAAAAAGGGCAGCAAAAAGGCAATGAAAAATTCAAGCCTCGTCGCAGGCGGTGGTACGCCGGTTCTTTTTGGAATTCCGATACAAAGAAAGATTGTCATTGCATTCTACTGTGAAGGAAAGCTCTATGAGTTTAATTTCTCAAAATTCTGGCAGGTGAACAGGCAACATTTTGAATTCAGGGAGGACAAAAAGTTCGCATTCTGGGATATTTCTGCAAGCAACCTGAAAAATAAAATCAACATGCGCTTTCGCTGCGACAAAAAGAAAATGCTCTTTATAGGATACATGAATCCAAAAGGTGAGAAAAACCACACAAAGCTTTGGAACGGCGGCCATGCAGAAGGAACTATAACTCTCTATGAACGGAGCATAGGCGGGTGGGCGAAAATCGGGGATTTTGAAGGCGAAATGGGTGGCTGCGAGTACGGGGAATATTGAAAATCCAGCCAATATTCTTAAATAATTGCCACACTCCTAATAATTATGTCTTCTAAATACCGGATGCCGGTTTCTGAGTTCATACAGGAGTCAAAAGCAGGCAGCATAAATTATACAGATTTCTACTCAAAACTTTTTGAAAAAATCAGGGAAACAGACAAAAAACACAACTTATTCATCACCCTTTCTGAAAAAGAGGCAAAAGCAGATACAAAAAAAATACAAAAAGGCGCACTCACAGCCCTCCCGGTAAGCGTCAAGGACAATATCTGCACAAAAGGCATAAGGACAACAGCCGGCTCAAAAATACTTGACAACTACATCCCTCCGTTTGATGCAACCTGCATTGAAAAGACAAAAAAAGAGGGCGGAATAATAATCGGCAAGACCGCGCAAGACGAGTTCGGTTTTGGCACATTTTCTGTAAACTGCGCATACGAAACCCCGAAAAACCCTCTCGACCCATTGCGTTCCTGTGGTGGTTCATCAGGCGGCGCAGCCGGGATTACGGCCGCGCTTGACATGCCGCATATAGCGCTTGCAGAGTCCACCGGTGGCTCAATATCATGCCCTGCGTCATTCTGCGGGGTTGCGGGACTCACTCCGACATACGGGCGCGTATCAAGGCAGGGCCTTATAGATTATGCTAGTTCCCTGGACAAAATCGGCATAATGGCAAAAAAAACCAGCGACATATCTCTGATGCTCGGAATTATCGCAGGAAGAGACAAACGAGAGGCAACATCTCTTGATGCTTCGGTGCCGGACTACACGAAAGTTGGCGCTGATATCAAAGGCATGAAAATCGGGATACCAAAAGAATATTTTTCTGATGAGATTGACAAGAAGATAAAAAAGCAGGTTCTTGACACAATCTCAAAGCTCGAGGGCTTGGGCGCAAAGACAGGGGAGTGCAGCCTGCCGAACACAGAATACGCTGTTTCTGCATACTATATAATCGCAATGACTGAAGCAAGCACAAACCTTGCAAAGTTCTGCGGTCAAAGATACGGTGCATGCGAGCCCCTTGAAGGAGACTTTAACCAGTATTACTCGCACGTGCGAGGCAAGTACTTTGGCGAGGAGGCAAAGCGCAGGGTTTTGCTCGGCACATACGCAAGGATGGCAGGGTACCGAGACCAGTATTACCTGCGCGCAATGAAAGTAAGACAGCTTATAATAGACGACTATAAACGCGCATTCAAAAAGTTTGATGTTTTGGCAGCACCCACAATGCCGTTTGTTGCCCCGAAATTCACAGAAATAGAAAAACTCAAGCCAGTTGACCACTACAATGCTGATATTCTCACAGTTCCGGCAAATCTTGCAGGAATACCAATGATTTCTGTCCCCTGCGGCAAAAAAGACGAAATGCCTGTCGGGATTCATATGATGGCAGACCACCTCGGGGAAGAAAATGTCCTGAAAGCGGGAATGGCTGTTGAAGGGCTGAATTTATGAAACTATACTTCGCAACCTCAAACAAGCACAAGATAGAAGAGTTCCGCGAATTTCTGGGATCGCGCAAAATAGAGATTGAACCAATTGACATGGAAATTCCTGAGATTCGCCACACAGATGTTTCCAAAGTCGCTCTTGAAAAAGCAAAATATGCAGCAGAAAAGACAGGAAAAGCTGTTATCGTTGAGGACAGCGGACTGTATATTGATGCCCTGAAAGGGTTTCCGGGCGCGTATTCTGCATTTGCCTGGAAGACAGTCGGGCTTAAAGGAATTCTTAATCTGATGAGGGACGAAGAAAATAGAAGTGCAAAATTCGTTTCTGCAATTGCCATCGCAGAGCCATGCAAAGAGCCGAAAGTGTTTGTTGGCGAGGAAAAAGGAACTCTTTCTTCAGGTATTCGCGGCAAAGATGGATTCGGTTATGACCCTATTTTTATTTCAGAGGGTTACAGCAAGACACATGCAGAGGACATAGAAACAAAGCGCAAGGTGTCTCATAGAGTGAGTGCGCT
>JAGLMX010000170.1 GCA_023139785.1 Candidatus Aenigmatarchaeota archaeon
GGCGTCATGTGATAATATTTTTTTCCGCCATCCCACTTCGAGCGCACATACCCTGCAGACTCAAGCCGATACAAAACAACATAAGATGTAATTTTTGCGGACTCAAAGCCGAACCGTTTCTTCAATGCGGTACTAAGCTCATATGCATAAAGAGCTTTTTCTGAAAGAAGGCGCAAAATATATATCCAAAGAACTTCTGTCGTTGTCTTATCACGCAGGCGCTCAAGCGGTGTGCTCATATACTATCATTTTCATCCAAAGGTTATAAGCGTGCTAGAGTTCAACAACCATTGCAATCTCGTCGCACTCGTCAGGAAACTTCATACAGCTCCTGCAATCAGACCAGATTTTTTGCGGCAACTCTGATTTATGGATTTCTTTAAAGCCCATTTTTTTGAAAAACTCTGAAGCATAAGTCAATGTAAAAACTTTTGTTACACCAAGAGATTTTGCTTCATCCAAAACCTGCTTAACAAGCAGTGTGCCAATCCCATGATGGTGCTTTTTTGGCAGGACTGCCAGGGATTTTATTTCTGCAAGCACATTTTTGCCTGCATTTTCCGGTGTGTACTCGCGCCCGTAAATGTGCGCTGCCGAGCAGCCGACAACAACGCCGTTTTCCTCGGCAACATGAAAAGCACGTATGTCTTCATAAATTTCATATAGGGCTCGCGGCAGCATCCGACCCTTTTTCGCATGAATGGCAATTATTGCCCTGATGTCTTCTGCATCCCGTATTACTGCCTTTCGAATAGCCATAACAGGCTATCCGCAAACATCTTTTATAAATAGTGGCGTTCTGTGCACCCTAACCCGCAATCGAGCCTATGCCTGAAAGAAGAGGGCGGAATACTGTACTCACAAGCAAAAAGACAATGAAATAGACTGTAACGCCTGTTATAACGACTTTCCATATTGTGTCGTTCTCTTTTATTCGGTCATCGCCGTATTCTATCCGGGTCATAAACATACCAAGAATTATCAATATCTGGACAACATAGATTCCTACAACAAGCTGAAGAAGCTCTGAAGGCATTGCTGCATCAAAACCAAATATATCCAAGCTCATTGCACCAAAATCCCCTGGCATGTCTGATTGAAGCTTGTCAAATGTTTTGGACAAACGGGCAAGAATTTGTATTATGAGATCTGATATTGCAACAACAACACCGGATATTGCCGGAACAAGTACATATGCCTGAAACTGCATCTGGGAAACGGATGATGAAAGAATGTCTTCAATTTTTTCCTGTGTGGTGTGCATGTCGCGAAGATATCTTGCAATTGTCAGCATTGCAAGAGATGCTGCCTTTGTGCCCTTGTCAACAGATATTGAAACAGAATTCATTATCGCATGTATTAGTGAAGAAGGATAGTACTTCAGGGCTCCGTATCTTTTGTCAAAAAGAGACTCACGAAAAGTCATGTTCAGGCGGTTCATATTCGTCAGGGATATTTCAAAAAGCCCTGAAATTCCAAGCTCTTTTGTATCCTCATGTGCAGAAAAAATCGCCTTTTCAACAGGCGTTCCTCCTGACAGCCTGTTGCCTAGTGAAAAAAGTGCGTCTTCAAATTCATCTTCTGTCTTGACAATAGTGTCCCGAAGCCTTATCTTCTGAAAACTTGTCAGGTAAAAATACATTGCAAACCCAATAGCAATACCTGCCACCACGCTAATGCTTGCAAACATACTCACAAAGCCATTTTGTATCACTTGCGCACTGAAGAAATTTGAGCGGTATGTGAAAAGAAGGCCCGGAATTGTTAATATGAGCGTAATTACGAGCGCGATTGGCCACACCGGCAGGTCAAGTTTTATTTTGCCCTTCTGAACACGTACGATTTCAAGAGGCGTGTAATCAGGGTGTATTGATATGTCTATCTTACTGTGGGTTGAAGGCCTTTTTGAAAGAATTTCTATCATAAAATAATACACGCCGAGCGGAAGAAACACATTGTA
>JAGLMX010000171.1 GCA_023139785.1 Candidatus Aenigmatarchaeota archaeon
TATTCGGCCTCAAGGGCTGTTGCATCAGAAACTGTTGTGAACACATCGGCATTTGCGGCGCAGGCCTTCTCTGCCAGATGCTTATCCTCAACGCAATACTCATAGGCTTTTTTTGGGTCAACGTTTTTGCCTGATATGACACCTTTTGAAAATTCATCCTGTGCTCCCTCATCAAAGGAGGCTATAGTGCGCCCGAGCATAGTTGCATGAGTCATAAACACTGTTGCGACAGGGGATTTTTGTTTTTTAAGATAAAGTAGGCCCGCTCCGCTCATCCATTCATGGAAATGGGCAACTGAGTTTTGCATACCGCATTTTGTTGCAAGCTCTTCAATAAGCATTCCGACAGCGCGTCCCCAAATAATTGGTTCTGAAAACCAGTTATCAGAACGAATTGAATCAATTTGGTAGTTAGCCCATAATTCGGTCTTAATATCATTTGCATTGTGCCTGAAGCTTGTAACATCAATTAGTATGCACCGCGGCATACCTGCTGTGTGCCAGCGCCCGTACCGGCACTTAATTCCTTTTTTCTCAAGGGACTTAAACACTTGTTTGAAAGCACCCGCACCTTCTTCAAGAAACTCGTATTTTGCTTTGCCTGAATCATAATATCCGATAGCAATATAATTCTCACCATAATATTTGAGCATCTGCGGAATTTTTGATTTGATTACAGCATAGATTCCCCCTATTTTATTTGCTACCTCAAAAGATACTTCAAACAGGAATTTTGCTTTCGGAACAACAACTGCTTCTCCCAAGAAATCACCGTGCTTCATATTAAACTATACAATGAAAAACGCAAGCTAGCCACACTTTACACCACGCAGCAAATAATTATTACTCACTTATCGAAAGTGACAAAACGTGCGCTGCTGATTGCGGTTTTATACTACTTATATATACTTCCTGCCGCTTATATATCTTATTAGAATGCTTTTAGGCAATCTTGTGGTGCAATATTTATGGCTGGATTCAGTATTTCTAAAAAGAACTTTGCAACGAAGCAATATACATGTGCCGGCAGAAAAGCATTTATTCAGAGATTCGCAGATACAGGATTTAAAACAAAATGGTGTGGTGTCTGGACACCGCCTGTTAAGTGCTTTGATTATTTTGCATACAGTGTAAACAACACATGGCTTTCTCCGAAAAATCAGTCTAAATGTATTGTGAAATCAAAGGACGGTACAAAGCACCTGTTTCTTTTGAAGGATATTCGTGCAGAAGAGACTGTTTTTGCTGCAAAAAACAGGGATGCCGTGGTTTCTGTCATGGGTTTGAAAAATATGACACACAAGAAAATAGATGTGTGCATTGAGATAGAAGCAGCTATCAATATAAGGACCAAAGATGAAAACTGGCACGACCGAAACTACAACGCAGCTTTTGACGAAGTGCGCGAGGCAGTGACAGCAGAGTCTGCATCAGGCCATGCAATGTTCGGAGTAGGCTATGCAGGAAAAAAATATTCTGTGCAGTTTGTAGCAGAGCCAATATACAAAGATCACTATCCTGAAAACAAGCAAAGGTGCTTTATCGCAGGAAAATATGTTGTTCGCCTTGAGCTTTCAGGGCGCGAGTCAGTAAAGATTCCTTTCATATACGCAGGGTCCGGCAACTCAAAAAGAAAAATGATTGATGACTTTGATTATTCTGCAAGAAACTGGGAGACGTTTTCAGATGACGAGATTCCTGATGATGAGCCTGTGCTGAAATTGCAGAGCATACACACACCAGACACAAAATTGGACAAGGCGTTTCATTGGTCAGAGGCAAACCTTGCGTCCTACGTCCATACTTCTGATAAAGGAACTGGCGTCTTCGCAGGATACCCGTGGTTCCTTGAATTCTGGGGGCGCGACTCTTTATGGTCTGCACTTGCATTCATAGACTCCGGTGACTTCACTGCAGCGCGCGACATACTCAAAACACTTGGCAAACATTACAAAAAAA
>JAGLMX010000172.1 GCA_023139785.1 Candidatus Aenigmatarchaeota archaeon
AATGGGGTGAGGGCAAGCGCGCCGGTTGGTTATCGAGTTTTGTGCTTGCATGTCGGGATGAAACAGGAAATTTCCTGTCTATCGGGCGCCTTGGCACAGGCATAAAAGAGAAAACAGAAGAGGGAACGAGCTTCAAAGAGCTCACAGAGCATCTTACACCGCACATAATACGGGAAGATGGAAAGCACGTTGATATTTCACCCACTTTGACAGTGGAAGTTGCATACGAGGAGATACAAAAATCACCCAGCTATGAATCGGGCTATGCGCTTCGGTTTCCGCGCTTGGTTCGCCTTAGGCCGGACAAGTCGATCAGTGATGCAGACGGGCTTGAGCGTGTAGAATCTTTGTTCAGAACGCAAAAGCGTAAAGTTGTCACTGATGAATGAATAAAATGGAAACATTTATAAACCTTTCATACACATATTGAATATCGAATAATGCTGTTAAGTGGAGTAAAAAGTAAATAAAATATATATAGTTGATACGCAAAAGATAACCTGACTGCTTTTTGTGAGGGATGTTTATATGATAAGCCAAAAATCGCTTGATGCCTTGAAAGGTATTGGACTAAATCTCTATGAGAGGAAGCTTTATGCAGCTTTGCTTTCAAGAGGAACTTCAACCGCAGGAGAACTTTCTGAAATGTCTTCTGTTCCAAGGTCTCGTTCTTATGATGTTCTTGAGTCTCTTGCAGACAAAGGGTTTGTTATTGTGCAGAACGCAAAACCTCTAAGGTATGTTGCGATTGCACCAAATGAGGCCCTCTCGCGGGCAACAAAAAGGCTTCATGAAAAGCTTGATGAGAATGTGCAGAGATTTGAGGACTTTAAAAACAGTCCTGCACTGAGTGAGCTTGTTTCGCTTCACACAGATGGTGTAAGCCTTGTCAGCTCAGCAGATCTTTCGGGTGCAATGAAAGGCAGATACGCCATGCACCAGCAGATTGAGACAATGTTCAAATCAGCTGAAAAATCACTTGATATTCTTACAACAGAGGAAGGGCTAAACCAGCTTCACACAGCCCATGCGGGTCTTCTTCAGTCAGCAGCAGATAAAGGGCTTAGTATTAGAATTGCGGCACCAATAACACAAAAAAACAGTGAGGCTGCAGAAGCTCTGGGTGTTGTTGCAGAGGTAAAGCACCTTAAGTCATCCGAGGTCTCAGGCCTTCCTACGGGAAGAATGGTTCTTGCAGACAACAAAGAGGTTGTGCTGGCACTTACAGATGACACTAAGACACATAGCACACAAGAAGTCTCTTTCTGGACAGCATCAGATCACTTTGGTCAGGCTTTTGCTAAGCCGACATTTGATATGATTTGGAATCATTTGGATTAGGACAGAGAAGCGTTTCTGAGTTGCTCAAATATTTAGATGGAGAATTAATTCGTTGTAGTAGTCTTTGTTATCTTGGATGGCTTTGAGTTGTTCCAAGTCCTCTTTTAGATTTTTATAGAAAAATTCGTCTAAATTGTGTAATAGATAACTGTTTGCTAATGATTCTATGGAGTTATGAGTAGCAGGTCTTTCTCTTAAGTCTTCGTGTCTTGAAAATCCCACTCCACCGAATAGTTCTGTTTTTGGATTCTGGTATGCACAAATGCAATGTCCTCCACATACACTTTCAGAAGTAAGATGTAAAACTCCTGGATTAAAAGAGTCTTCTGTCAACAAAGCAGCCATAATGGCTGCTTCATGGCAAATTGCTGTGCGGTCTTCGTACACTTGCGGTACAGTACGTAAGGACAGCACATCTATGGACACCGGGACATTTTTGTTATCTTCCTGATAAAACGCACGTATCTTTGAGGCTTTTTTATGATCGTACATAATAGATGAATTCAAAAATTTTTGAATTTCTTCAGGACTTTGGCCTATTAAGTTACGATATGTTTCAATTGAAAA